>NZ_JBIDFK010000002.1:19022-226189 GCF_046635725.1 Gilliamella sp. CG22 | reverse complement strand
CACTTCGTGTTGTTCAAATTCGTTCCAGACGAATTTGTCGAACGCTTGCGTTCTCATCGCTTAGGTTTACTTAAATTTATATTGTTAATTATGTTGAAAAACGAAGAAAGAAAGTGGTGGGTCGTGAGCTTGATTATTCGGCACTTCGTGTGCCTCACCCCTTCGGGGCCAACACTTCGTGTTGTTCAAATTCGTTCCAGACGAATTTGTCGAACGCTTGCGTTCTCATCGCTTAGGTTTACTTAAATTTATCTTGTTAATTATGTTGAAAAACGAGGAAAGAAAGTGGTGGGTCGTGAGCGATTCGAACGCTCGACAAACGGATTAAAAGTCCGCTGCTCTACCGACTGAGCTAACAACCCATATAAGAAAACTAAAAGTGGTGGGTGATACCGGGTTCGAACCAGTGACCCCCTCCTTGTAAGGGAGGTGCTCTCCCAACTGAGCTAATCACCCCAAATGTTTTATTGCTAAAACGTCACGGTAAAGATTGGTGGGTGATACCGGGTTCGAACCAGTGACCCCCTCCTTGTAAGGGAGGTGCTCTCCCAACTGAGCTAATCACCCTTACCGTGTGGATGTGCATTATAAGGCACGTCTTATTTCAGTCAACCTTTTTTTTCATAATTTCGCAAAATTAACTTTGTTCGATTTAATTTTAATCTTATTTTGCGTAATACTTCGCAAAAATCCCTTTTTTTCATTTTTATTTAATCAATCCTTATTATGCTTGGTCATAAGGTAATTTAAAATCATAAGTACACAATCGATCATGTTTATCCGAAAATGTCGTATTAAAATATATATTGAACCCCAATGGTTACGGTATCAAATTATCTATTTGGTTAACACTCAAACAGCAAAACAAAATGAGACTACCGTTAACTACCCTTATCAAAACTTGAGTGATGTTGAACAACTGATTCTTGAGCTGAAGAACCGTATTCCAACACAATCGGTTTTTGAACTTTATCTTAATGAAAATGATTTCCAAACCAAACAACTCAAACTTCCACCACTTAATTTAGCCTTAGGCGAACAAGCTTTATATGTTGAAGCATCGATTTATCAATTATTTGAACTCACCGCTACAAACGTTTGTTATGATTTTATTTATTCTGCTGACAAATCTTATCTTAATGTAACAATATGTAAACGTGATTATGTCAATGAGTGGCTGGATTTATTTAAAAAACACAATTTAAGATTACACTGTATTGGTGGAGTAATTAATGAAGAGATAATCAATTTTTTACCCTGGCGACAAGAAAAACAGAAAAGGCATAAATTTTCGTTACTTGTTACTATGGTGTGCATAATGGGGATTGCTTGCTGTTCTATGGGTTATTTATGGCATCAAACGCAACTTAAACTCAGTCATTACACCCTATTAAATGTCGAACAACAACATAACGAAAAACGGTTAACTCAACAATTAGCAACTTTTATTCCTAAGCTGTCGGTTAGCCAACAACAAATTTATCACTTTTTAACACTACTTTCAGAACAATTACCACCTGTTATATGGTTAGAATCATTCCATTATCAACCGCAACAAGTGATAATTTCCGGTTATAGCTTTCGTTATATTGAGATTATCAATTTTAATCAAACGTTATTACGGCAGGATAACATCATAAAAAGTCAGATTCATGACATAACCAGACAAGAACACAATTTGTCATTTAAAATGGAAATCACATTTAATGAAGAGTGATTTTTTTAATCGCCCACTTTGGCAGCAATATACTATCGGTTTTGTTACTATCATCACAATGATCATCATTAACTATCTATTTTTTATTGAGGATATTGCTAATCAAGCCAAACAGCAATTTAAACAGCATCAGATTCAGAGTGAAAAAATAAAACAGCTACAAACCCAAATTGACCGATATCAAACCAAAATGAATAGATCATTCATTTTACTTTCAGAAAAAGACTTGGCTCATGCGATTACACAAAACCAGTTAACTTTACATACATTCAGATACTATCGAACGGATAACAAAACGATGTGGGATATTGAGCTCCATGGACAATTTACTAATTTTCTAAACTTATTATCGACCTTTAACCACAATAGCTATTATCTTGATTTATCTGATTTTAGGATTCTTCGACAAAATACTTATCTAATCATATCGTTTACATTATCTTTCGATAAGGAAACAACATGAATCATTATTTATTCTCTAGCTTAATTTTTATCATGATGATTTGCTTTAATGCTGATGCAAATCACCGTTTGGCACGCGATCCATTCAATCTGACTGATTTGATATCGTGTACCGAACAAACTAACCAATTATTAGCACAGATACAAAGCTGGCAACTTAGCGGAATCATACAATCACAGCACAATAATTATTATCAAATCTGGTTAACGTCAACACAGCAATGGTTAGCAATAATCAATAGTGAGATTCCTCCAATGTTATTGCCTTGGCAAATCAAAACGCTTACGAATGATAACGTTGTTTGGCAAGCAAATCTGGCTCAATATTGTCAAGATAGTATTGTCTGGATGATGCCATTAAACAAGTGATATGAGGGAATTAACGTATGGCTAACATCCGATATCTTTTATTAAAACACCTCAAAAAATGGCAAATTATTAGCACTGTTTTATTCCTTGCTCAAGTCAATACTAGTTTAGCAACTAACAATCAATTATCTAAAATAAACCATTCGGAACTTATCACGTTAAATTTTAATCAAACTGATATTGGTATTATTTTGCAAGCATTAGCTGACAGTAAACAACTTAATTTGATTATGACTGAAGACATAGCACAAAAACAGACTATTAAGCTTCGAAATGTCGATTGGCATAAAGCTTTAATGATTATAATCAATAGCGCTAACTTACAAGCTAAAATTGAGGACAATATCTTATTTATTTCAAAAGCGGAAGATCCCGAACAGATTAATCAAAAACAACGATTAGATAAATTATCACTTGAACAGCGTTTACCCTTAGATACTTTACCTATACGTATTGAGCATGCCGATCTGAACACATTATTGGATATCATCCATAAGCAAGCGCTATTGTCAGAACGTGGTAAAGTGATTGTTGATAAACGGACTAACTCGCTAATCATCACTGATATTCCCCCTAAATTGACAGCGATTAAAAGTCTTATCACATTGTTGGACAAAGCAATACCACAAGTCCACATTGCCGCTCATATTGTCAATATGAGTGATGAAAGTATGTCAGAACTGGGGATTAAATGGGGTTATGTGGGGCAGCCTTCGCAGTTAATCAATAAGTTCGATGTAAAATTGGGCGCTGCCAGTTCAACGGCTAATCTGGGCTTTAATCTTGCGAAAATGTCTGGCAGTTTACTCAATTTAGAGTTATCTGCACTACAGGCGGAAAATCAACTTGAAATTATTGCCAGTCCTAACTTACTGACCGCCAATCAAAATATGGCTTCAATTAAACAAGGCACTGAAATTCCTTACGAAGTATCGAGCGGTAGCAGTGGCTCGACTTCCATTGAGTTCAAACAAGCCGTTTTAGGATTAGAAGTGACGCCTAAAATCATTGGAGAAGAGAAGATGATTTTAGATCTCCATATCACTCAAAACACCGCTGGGCAAGCGATTAAACGCAGTGATGGCGGTGAAGCCCTCGCTATAGATACGCAAGAAATCAAAACCCAAGTCAAGGTAAAAAGTGGCGAAACAATTGTACTTGGCGGTATTTTTCATCAAATAAATAGCAAAAACGATCATAATGTACCTTATGTTAGCCAAGTCCCTATTATCGGTAGTTTATTTAAGTACAAAAATAAAAAGCAACAAAAGCGAGAATTAGTCATTTTTATTACACCGCAATTAGTTGAGTAAATGTGTACAGAGTTGTATCATACCCTATATTTTATATTTTTACTTTGAGGTCAATAAAGGATTCAAAGTATTGTTTTTTAAATCATTGTGATTTTCACTTTTTACACTAGTAGAGAATATTATGTTTCATGTTGTCGCTTCAGATTTAGATGGCACCTTATTAACGCCTGAACACAGTCTTTCACCTTATACCAAACAAGTTTTGCAAGCATTACGTCAAAAAGGCATTCATTTTATTTTTGCTACAGGGCGACATCATATTGATGTTGCGCAAATGCGTGAAAATATGGAAATTGATGCATTCATGATAACGTCAAATGGCGCCCGAGTTCATGATAGTCATGGAAACTTAATTTTTAGCCAAAATGTCGAACCGACGCTCGCCAGTCAAATTGCCCAAGAGTGCACTGACGATCCACTAGTGTTTACCCATATTTACCGAGGTGATCAGTGGTTAATTAATAAAGAAGATGCCTATTCTCTTAGCTTTCATCAAGAAAGCCGCTTTACTTATGAGTTTTTTAATCCTTTTGACTTTGAAACAGATGACATTGCTAAAATCTATTTCACAACAAGTGATGATGCCCTTCATCCACATTTAGTCAAATTAAAAAATCGGCTTGATGAAAAGTATGGTGATCAAGTCAGTATTGCCTTTTCATCATTAAATTGCCTTGAAATTATGGGCGCTAATGTTTCCAAAGGCAGTGCGTTAAAAAAAGTGGTCGATAAATTAGGATTAGCATTAAACGATAGTATTGCATTCGGTGATGGCATGAATGATTATGAAATGTTAAAAATGGTTGGAAAAGGGTGTATAATGCAAAACGCCACACCAGATTTACGACAAAAATTACCTGAATTAGAAGTGATTGGTTCAAATGCTGATGATGCCGTACCGCATTATCTTGATAAACTTTTTTCAATTAATCCCTAACCAAATTATTGATAAAAATGAAAGCCGACAAAGAACTTAACACAATTGGATTACGCTGTCCTGAACCCATAATGATGGTTCGCAAAACGATGAGAGAGCTTGCTGTTGGGCAAGTTCTTCTTGTGATTGCTGATGATTTGGCAACAACTCGTGATATTCCCAGCTTTTGCCGGCATATGGATCATGAACTATTAAGTTCACAAATTGAATGCCCACCTTTCTATTACTGGATAAAAAAAACGCATTAAATGCAGGTCAACATGTCGCTAAAGATAGATATGTTTATCAATTAAAATCAAGTTGATATAGATAATATCGAAGTGTTCGCCAATCGCTAGTTGTCAAATTATCGCTCATCAAAAAAAGGGTACAGTGTTGCCCTGTTCGCCTTGATTTCAAATTCAAAAATAGACTATAACGAAGTATTAAGGGTTTTCGCATTAAATGCCATCGCTGATTGTGCCAATAAATCTGATTGATGTGATGAAATAAAGCTAATTCACCAGTTATTGTTTGAAAATAGCTAAGGCTGCGCCACCACTCAACTATCAATAAAATGATCACCACAAATGTATAGGCGTTAAATGAGGTATCGGCAAATAAAAATAGGCTAGCCATTATTAACAATAAATAAAAACTTGATGAAATGATGATTTGCAAGTAAGATTGCTTAAGTTTTGTACTCCACATAATGATCACCCAAAAATAATAACGTCTAACTTTCTCATACTTTGCTAGAAATATTTTAGAATTAATCAATAATTGTGAAACAACACGCACATAGAATCGTATACGATAAATCGTTACTTATTTATTAAAATGGTTAACTTTAAAATTACGATAGATACACTAAAATCAAATTTTTAATGTGCAATTGAAAGATGATTGAATGATTTTTAGAAAGAGTATTTTATTGTGTTGTTCGATTAAATTGAGTGCTAAGTATTGAAAACGAACAAAGGGACTTATCACTTTTTGTTTTATGCAATTTACTATAATTAGTATATACTCATCGACCTAAAAAAAGTTAAAAACCTTACAGGAAATAGAGTTTTTTTAATTATTTCCAAATTTACCTTAAATCAATTAGGTAGGAATGATTAGTGATGTTAGTTAGAGTAATAAAGTTTTTTCTCAAATTTTTTGCTGGTTGCTTACTGTGTGGCTTAGTCATCGGTATAGCTGGTTACGCCTATTATTCAAAGGATCTACCAGATGTTGCTACACTAAAAGATGTGCAATTACAAACACCGTTACAAGTACTCAGTAAAGATGGTGAGTTAATTGCGATTTTTGGTGAACGTCGACGTACGCCTCTTAAATATGATGAAATACCTAAAACGGTTATTAATGCGGTTATTGCCACCGAAGATTCCCGATTTTATGAACATTTTGGTATCGATCCAATCGGAATTATTCGTGCAATGTATATTGGATTAAAACAAAAAGGATTTTCACAAGGTGGAAGTACTATTACTCAACAAGTTGCTAAAAACTTCTTTTTAACTTCTGAAAAAAGTATTTCTCGAAAAGTAAAAGAAATGATCTTAGCGATCCGCATGGAAAAAGAGCTGTCCAAAGATGAGATCATGGCACTTTACTTAAACATGATTAACTTTGGTTCACGAGCTTATGGTGTTGCCGCAGCTTCCTATACTTTTTTTGGTAAAACACCTGATCAATTAACTTTAGATGAAGCCGCTTTATTGGCTGGTCTTCCGAATGCGCCTTCTGCATATAATCCAATTTCGCATCCTAATAAAGCATTAACAAGACGTAACTGGGTATTGGGACGAATGTTAGATCAATCCTACATTACGCAAGCGGAATATAATGAAGCCATAAAAAAACCTTTAAATGTCAGTTACCATTCTCCACAGATCGCCTTTTCTGCTCCTTATATTGCTGAAATGGCACGGCAATTTATGTTTGAAAAATTTGGCGAAAAAGCCTATACGGACGGTTATAAAGTTTATACAACTATCTCAAAACAAGACCAAAGTGCCGCAACAGAATCAATACAAAAATCGATCATTGATTACGACAAACGACATGGTTATCGTGGTGCTAATAAAATTTTATGGAAAGAAAATGAAACCGCGTGGGATGACGCAAAAATCCTCGAAACATTAAATAAATACACCTGTTATAGTGGAATCTGCCCAGCCGTTGTGCTGAAGTCTACGGATAAACAAGCATCAATTGTTTTAACTGATAATAGTCATGTTGAGATTTTGTTCGATGGCATGAAATGGGCAAGACCATTTATCAATGATAATAAACAAGGCGCTTATCCACATAAAGTATCAGATGTGCTAAAAGCGGGTCAGCTTATCTGGGTGAGAAAAGTTAACGACTTATGGGAACTGTCTCAGCTACCCACTGTCAATGCGGCATTGGTATCATTGGATTCTGAAAATGGTGCGATAAAAGCGATTGTCGGTGGTTTTGATTTCAATCTCAGTAAATTTAACCGTGCGACGCAAGCACTGCGTCAATTAGGCTCAAACATAAAGCCATTTATCTATACTGCAACGTTAGAACATGGCTTAACAATGGCAACACTCCTTAATGATGCACCGATTGTTCGAACAACAGGCAGCACGACCTGGAAACCCAAAAACTCACCACCGCAATACGCAGGCCCTTTACGTCTACGCATTGGTTTAGGTATGTCTAAAAATGTCATGATGGTACGAGCCTTACGTGCGGTTGGAATCGACTATGCAGCCACTTATTTAGAACGATTTGGCTTTCCTAAAGAAAATATTTCGCATAACGAATCGCTTGCTTTAGGTTCTGCATCATTTACGCCTTTACAAGTAGCAAGAGCGTATTCAGTTATCGTTAATGGCGGCTATTTGATTACCCCTTATCTAATTGAAAAGATTGAATACACAAGTGATAAAAGTATTATCTATCAACATCAACCTGTTATCGCTTGTCACGACTGTCAAGATGATCTCATTATTACTGACTCAACACCTCAAACTAATAACGATGTGGAAAATGCTACCAATGAATCTGGCAGTGAAGAGCCTGAACAAGCGAATCTCAAAGCGGATGATAATATCATTATTCCTGACATTGAAATTAATCATGAAAATAATAATAAGCCTATCACACCAATTTATGCACCACATACATTAAGTAGTGATATTGCCTTCATTATGAAAGATGGGTTACGTTCAACGGTATTTGGTGGTTCAGATTGGCAAGGAACAGCATGGCGTGTTAAAGCTTTAGGTCGACGAGATGTAGGCGGTAAAACGGGGACAACCAATGCATCTAAAGATGTTTGGTTTTCTGGATTTGGTGCCAATATTGTCACAACTGTATGGATGGGTTTTGACGATCATCGTCGTGAATTAGGAAAAACCTTCCGCGCTGAAGGCGGGGCCAATACGGCCAATCCAATATGGGTTGACTATATGAAAGAAGCATTAAAAGATGTGCCTGTTGTTACCGATGTTCAACCGGAAAACGTAATTAGTGTTACAATCGACCAAAAAACAGGATTATTACCACAATCTGGTGCAAACACCATGACAGAATATTTTATTAAAGGCACTGAGCCTACCCGTTATGCAACTAAAGAAGTCGGTACCGAAACAACAGATTCGGACGGTAACATTTCTGAACTATTCTAATTGAGGTATGATAATGAATGGTTCAATCAGAATAATTGGCGGAAAATGGCGAGGACGTAAATTAGCTGTACTTGACAAGCAAGGGTTGCGTCCGACCACAGATCGCATTAAAGAAACACTGTTTAACTGGCTAATGCCAGTTATTCATGACAGCACCTGTCTGGATTGTTTTTCAGGTAGTGGTTCATTGGGATTCGAAGCCGCTTCACGCGGGGCTAAAAGCGTGACGTTACTTGAAAAAGACAAGCAAGTCGCGAGCCAACTCAACAAAAATAAACAGCTCATAGCAAGTCATGCTATCGATATCTACCATACAGACACTTTAAATTGGTTGAATAAACCCGCCCAAAAAAAGTTTGATATCGTGTTCATCGATCCCCCCTTTCATCAAGGTTTAGTTGCCGATACGGTAAACTACCTTGAGAAAAATAACTGGCTAAACGCCTCATGCTACCTCTACATTGAGACAGAAATCGATCACAATGTATTAAGTTATATTCCGAATAACTGGCATTTACATCGCGAAAAAACCGCCGGTCAAGTTCATAGTTATCTATTTATACGAGAAGAAATTTGATGTTCATATTATTTGGTAAGATTTTTTATTCTATAGTTTGGCTATTTTTATTCGTCAATTTAATCCACCCCTACCCAACACCAGCCAATGTTGTTGCCTATGTAGGTTTACTCATTTTTACGCTTTTGCACGGTTTACAAGCTTGGATTCTTTACTCAACGATGACCAATCAAGAAAAGCGAGAGGATAAATTTAAACCACTTAGACTATTTATTTTTGGTTTTTTTGAATCACTTAGCTGGAAATATAAAAAATAGTTAAAAAAAAATCTTGCGACCTCAAAAATTTTTTGTATAATGCTCACCACTTCTTACGAAGAATTCCAAAAAGCGGGAATAGCTCAGTTGGTAGAGCGCAACCTTGCCAAGGTTGAGGTCGCGAGTTCGAACCTCGTTTCCCGCTCCAATTTCATCCTTATAAAAATTCTATACATACCCGTTTATTATATTATTTAATTGTGTTAATAATTATTACCCATTATATTGTCTGTGTAATTCCCTTTTGATAATCGTAGATGTTTTACTTATTAGTAAAGTGAAATGTACTTTGTCTTTTCTCAAAAGACAAACAAAAATAAAGCAAAATAAAAACTCAATTTATTTTGCCCTATATATCGTCGTATGCCTGCAATGCCAAGCGTTTGCTTTACTAATATTATTTTGTTTGCTAAACAACTAAAAACTATTTGTTGTTTTAAAACCACCTCCACCAGATGAGGAACTCGATCTAAATCCACTACTTCTTGAAGAAGAACTCCTTGACGAAGAACGGCTAGAAGATGAACTACTTACTGACCAACCTGAAGAATGCGTTTCTTGTCTGACTACTCTATAGGCTAACAGTGTTTGAATGATGCTTTCAGGAAAAACACGACTATTGAATAAGTTATTCAATAAATCATCAAGTTTTGATGATGATAGATTAAATTCATAAAGAGAACTCGGAATATTATTTTCTTTAAATATATAAAGTGCTTGTTCAAAGCGATGATAAGTATTCTCCAGTTCTCTAATCGTTTTTAGTAACGTGATAAGATAGGCTTCCGTATCCTTAATTTGTTGGTTTAGCTCTAAAATTCTTTCTAACAAAGCATCATCTTCTTTCGATTGAGTCTGCAAAGTTAAATCCGTTAACTTATTAAAAGTTTGTTCTTGGAACAATTTAGCAAGTTGATTTGAAATTGTCCTAAACTGAAAACTTTCGCCTTTTCGAACTTCTTCTAAGGTATTTTCAGTCTCCAGTTTTTGTTTTTTATAATCTGCTAAATCTTGCTCAGTTTGAGCTAATTCCATTTTTGTCTCGGGTAATTTTAAGCTTTTTTCAACTTTATATTCTTTTTGTTCTTTCTGTTTCGAAATTTGTTCGTAGACGTTTTTTTTATTTTCAAAACGCAATTTAGACTCTTTTATTAACGCCTCAAGTATTATCTGATTTTTGTAGTTTTCAGAAAAATTGACAAATCTGGCTACCCAAGCATCTAACTTACGAAATATCCCAAAAGCTTTATAATTACTTTCGCCAAATCGGCGATTAACCAAATAGTTGTAATAACGATTCTTATGATATTGTGCTAATTTGGTTAAAAATTCTTGTTTAGATGCATTATAGTTTTTTGTTTCGTTGGTTAACGCTAATTTAGCTTCGTTATAATGATTAAAAATCGAGACATAATCAGCATCACTTTCAAGTTGCATAATCTTCTTTGTTGTTAGCTCATCTAATCGCAACAGCACTTCTGCCATTTTTTGATTATAGTCTTCAATGACATGATCTAATTGACCCGATTTATCTTCTAAATTACGGCATAACTCTTGTAATTGTCGGATGAACTTTTGAATCTGAACATCATCATTTTTAGGCGATTCTAATAAATAAATCGTTGCTATCTTCTGATATTTTTCGACCTGTTCATTTTTCATATCCACAATTTTTTGACGAGAATCTTGCAACTCTTTTTTCGCTTTTGTTAATGAAACATTTACACCCGAAAGTTTATCCTCAATATTTCTTTCAATCTTTTTAGGTTGCATTTTTTACCACTCCAAAATCCGTCCTGACTTAACCGAATTTGGGCAAATAAACATTAAACGTCCTTTCGGTTTATTGCATAATTGGTTATTATCAATATGCCCATCATCAATTTTATCTGCTCTGACACTATTATAGGCTTTTTCAGTTACCTGTTGACCAAACATATCCACAAATTCTGTTTCGCCCGTTTCAATACTTTTTACCCATAACGAAGTGGTATCTCCATTAGGCAATGTTGGAGTAACAATAATGTACCAAGATTTTCCATTCGTGTTTTCATGTGTCCGCTCAACACCCGATTTATAATACGGGTTATCAACAATCGTTAACGTCAAATTAGTTTGAGCAAGCTTAAGATAATAAGCTATCATTTTTTGATAGTTTTCTACATTATCAAAACTGAGATTTTTTAAATCTGCTTGTAACACATCTTGTAATGCAAGCACAGGCCCCATATCCGAATCAGGCACATTAAGTGCTAAAAATTGATTATTATCAGCTTGGATTTTATTTGCTATCGCCTTCGCCCTATCAATAGAATTGTAGAGCATTTCAATTTGACTAAAATCGACAACCTGTTGTCCTTGATTCAGATTGTCAATAACTGAATCAACCGCATGTTGTAATACAGGATACTGCTTACTTTCCTTGATAAATTGGTCACTTTTAATTAATTCTGCTAATCGTCTATCATCTTCAAGCAATGTATTTAATGTTTTCATTTGCAAACGTATTTCAGATAATTTATCACTTACGGTAAGACTGGCTTGCTTAAATTTATTATATGTTTCTTGTTCACTTTCGGTAATAAAAGAACCAGCAACCGTTGGTTTAACCAACGTCGGAATTAAATCTTGATTAAGCAGACTTGCAATAGAAGCTTTTAATTTTTTGGCGGGAATCTGTGCATAATGAATAGGATAATTATCAATTTTGGTAAACTGATTTTCTAACTCAGTTAAGGTGTTTTTAGACATTAAAATCTGACTATAATAGTTATCGATGTTGGCTTTGATATCTTTTGTCACACTTAATTTACTGTAAACCACTATGACAGATAAAAACAAAATAACACCGACAACTATTGATATCGCCTTTCTTTTAATATAACAGAGTACCAACAAATGCTGAAACCAAGAACGCTTAGGAGCATTAAAACGTAATCGATGATCAAACCATCGATTAATGCCTTCTTCAATGATTTGATTATCGACAATTTGCCCTTTAGCTTGATAGTAGGATTTAATACTTTCTTTTAAATTACTCCGTAATTTATCGCGATCCAAATGCTCAAGTAACAGTTGCTGTTTTTGGTAAAGCTCATCAATTATTGCCATTGCACCTAATTGATCACTCAGTTTAATATCCTGCATCAACCCTCAACCTTCAAAATGATATTATTAAAGCGTTGTTTTCCTTCTTCAACAATCCGATCTATTTCTTTGGCGTTATCAATCGACTCATTTCTGAGTTCTGCAATTAATTGTTGGCTTGATTCTTGGTAATTTACAATTGATTCGACCAAAGCTCGCAATGAATCCGCTTTAATGGTTGAGCCATAACCTGCTTTTAAACCTTCTTCTAGTTGTTTATTACCAGAAGTCGCAATGCTTTCAATACCTTTACTCATACCTTCTTTCATTGCCTCTAAGGTTTTCGTACTTTCACTTAATCCTGTTAATGAAGTAATTGAAGCACTTAAAGCAGTAAATACAATTTCGTTGGTTGAAAAAAAGCTAACACTTTGTTGATAAACACGTTCTTTCACAGAAGTGGTTTGCTGTAATCGGGCAAAGACTGCTTCGGCAGAATTATAAGAAACAGTTAAATTATTGGCGAGATCTAACACAATTTGATAACGACTATCTTCTTGTTGAACATTACGTAATGCTTCATCTCGTAAAAGTTCTAGACGAGCACGTGCGACAGGATCATCAACATTGAAATTATCAACTTCAGCAATAGCCTCTGTTAATTTTTGTTTGCAGTCATCAAGGCGAGCAGTAGCAATTTGCAATACTTCGTGCGCAACAATTTGAGCTTGTTTTAAGCCAAAACGGAAATCTTGATAAGCATTTAAAATAACATGTTCACGTTGAACCTGATTGCCAGTTTCTTTCGAAACCTCTAAATAGGTTTTCTTAATCAAGTTAAATCGATCTGGAATAGAACCGCGTTGAAAGGTCATCCAACCCATTTTGATTTTTTCGATAAAATCTAATTTACCGTCATCTAGCCAACCCAACATTTTTTCCATATCCGTACGAATACTGTCAAAATGGCTGACAATTTTGGTATAGCGATCTGAAACGTGTACACCGTCTATTTGCTCCCGAACCACTTCATTAAATGCACTTTGCTGTTGAAGTGTTCGCGCAATGGCAATAATACGATTTTTATCAATTTCAGCAATATTATCTAATAGTTTTAAAATCGGCGCATCGGCTTGAGGTTTAATCATAATTCCGATTTTATTTAACAATTGTACAGCTCTATCTACATATGAAACAACCTGACTAGACATCCTTTTTATTCCTTTAACCATTTTATCTTTAATATTAATCGCTTAAGCGAGCTGATTGAATTATATCTTAATAAAAAACTAATCACAATTTGAGATTAGTTTTAATTAAAGGTTAATAATTCAAATTTAATAATAAAAACGCAACCCCCGTTTTTGGCATAATATTCCCAATATATTTCAAAAATATGAGCAAAGATGTAATTTATGTTTTGACATATCGCCATTTTGAGAATGGGAGTAATTGGCTATCGCTGACAATAAGGTTGCAGTTAATTTTTTTATAAAAAAATGACTAAGAAAATGGATTCAATCTATTGGATAAAAAAATAAACTATTTAAATGAATATCAAAAGTAAACAATTTAACTAATCATGATTGCTTATTTTTTGATTGCCAATTTTATTGCTATATGGTAAAAAAAGCTTAGTTACTTCTTTTTTAGTTTTATTTTTTTAAGTAAAAAAACAAACAAATTACAATTTTACACTTTCCCATTTTTAGTAATATAAACTGTTTTCATATTTAGCATTAACAATATTCTGTTGCTAGTCAAAAAAATCGTTTCCAATTATTAGTTATATAAATAGGTATATGTTCAAAAAATTAAGCGTTACTTTGTTTTTTAACATAATTGCCAGATTCACGTAATGAGTTCTCAGCTGTCATTTTCAACTATTTGCTCTGTCGATTCAGAGTTCTGTTTAATTGTTAATATAAATGAGAGATTACCATGAATAAAATATATAAGTTGGTATGGAATGCACAGCGTCAAGCTTTTATCGTAACTTCAGAAAAAGCACAATCTAAGAGTAAATTATTTTTCACCAATTTACTGTCAATAACAACATTAACGTTAGCCTCGATTTCCATAAGCTATGCACAATGTATTGATAATCTTTCAGACATTAATACGAATTGCCAGCAGCAGAGTGATCAACAACCATACGACAATCATCAAGTTAGCCAGCAAACTCCAAAATATTTTCAATATCCTTACTCAATAACTAATTTAAACAATTCGGTGGAAATCACACTGCCAAATCATATTGAATCGAATGACGATGGTTATGATTACTCAAGTAGTTCTGATGTCGATAATTTAACTGTGAATCAGCCAGCGGGTGAAATCATTGGCGGTAAATATGGCATTAACATCAATCATAATGGTAAAGGCTCTACAAATCTTACCATTTCTGGCAGTGTTATTGGAAAGACAAATGCGGGGATACAAGTCACACATGCAATTGATGCCCAAGATTTAAATATTACAGAATTAGTTGGTGCTAATATTCATGGACAAGAATTTGGTATCCAGGCAATAAATAACGGGCGTGGGGTAACAACAATTACCACCTCAGAATCCGTGATCGCTGATAAGGGGATTGCTATTAATGTGGAAAATAACGTTGATACTAAAGGTTTAAATATCACGCAATCGGCTGGCGTCATTCATGGTATATTAGCGATTAGAGCTATGCATAATGGTAAAGGTTCATTGAACATCTCAACATCGGGAGAAGTCATTTCTGACTCAGGAGATGGAGTCTACGGAATCAACAATTCAAACGCAAGTGATATTACTATTGGTCAATATGGCGGTTCAATCAAAGGTGCTCTAAATGGGATTTTTGCTAATAATGCAGGCAACGGTTCAACTACAATCACAACGGCTGGAAACATAACAGCACAAACACAATATGGCATATTCGCTCATAATGATTACAATACTCATGATTTAACAGTTACCCAGTCTAATGGACATATCACTAGTCAATCCCACGGTATGAAATTGGAAAACTATGGTAATGGTTCAACAGTCGTAACCACGTCAGGGGATATTATTAGTCAGGAAGGAGATGGGATATTAATCGATAATTTAAACAATACCAAAAAACTTACATTTAACCAATTAAAAGGCAGTATAACTGGCTATCATCAAGGTATTAATTTAATCCACACTGGTAATGATGCTATGTCAATTACAGCCAATGGGGATATTATTGGTCAACAATCAAATGGTATAGCCGCTTTTGGCGCTGCAAATACTCAAGAATTAACTATCAATCAATTGAAAGGCAATATTATTGGTTCCACTATTGGTATTTTTGCTCAAAATGGCGGCACAAATTCAACACTGATAACCACTTCTGGCAACGTGACAGGACAAAATTTAAGCGGAATATCTGTTCAGAATAATACTAATACGCATGATATCACCATTAACCAAGCATCCGGTACAATCCATGGGAATTTAAATGGGATTGAAACTTTCAATATGGGTAATGGCACAACGTTAATTACAACTGCAGGTGAAATAACCTCAAGCTCATCAAGTGGTATCTATTCGATAAATTATAACAATGCGAAAGATATTAATTTGATTCAGTCACTTGGAAACATTTCTGGAAAAAACTATGGTGTTTATCTTGATAATAACGGTAATGGTTCAAGCTCTATCACTGTAGCTGGCAACGTTACTGGCGGTAGTAAAGATGGTTTATTTGTTAATAATCATACTAATACTAAAAATCTAACCGCTAAACAATCTTCGGGTATGATTCAAGGAAAAGAGAATGGTATCAATTATAACAATTCTGGTAATGGCTCAACCTATATAACAACTTCAGGCAGTGTAAGTGGTGAAGAAAATGATGGTATATATGCAATTAACGATATTCATACACATGATTTGAATGTTATGCAAACGAAAGGTAGCATTAATGGATATCTAAATGGAATCAATATACAAAATAAAGGCAGTGGCTCAACATCAATAATTTCATCGGGTGATGTGGTTGGTAGCCAAAAAAATGGTATTCATGCATTAAATGATCAATCAAGTACTAACTTTGTTGTTTCGCAAACATCGGGATTGATTAAAGGATTAATTTATGGCGTTTACATTGAAAATAATGGAACAGGATCAACATCAATTAATACATCTGGAGATATTGTTGGCGGTCAAGAAGACGGCCTTTATGCAGTAGGAAATGATAATACACAAGAAATAAAAATTGGTCAATTAGACGGCAATATCACAGGATCAAATCATGGCATTAATATTTTAAATAATGGTCAAAATTCCAGTACCATTACCACATTAGGTAAGGTTAATGGATTAGAAGGTCATGGTATTAATGCTATCAATAATTCTCATGCTAAAGATCTGACCGTGATTCAATCATCTGGCGAAATTAATGGTAAATTAAATGGCATAAAAATGCTCAACAATGGAACACGTTCAACCCTAGTCAGTATAGCCAGTAACGTTACCGGTAACTCGCTTGATGGAGTAGAAGTTATAGGACAGTCTTCAACCAATAATTTGATATTTGGACAGATAAAAAACAGTGAAATTAAGGGATATATTAACGGCGTTAATTTATTAAATAATGGACAAGGTTCAACAGGATTAAAAGTGGCAGGGAAAATAAATAGCCAAACCCGAGATGCTGTCCTTGTGGTTAATGATACCAACACGAACAATCTTTCGTTTAAACAAGAGAAAGAAGGCAATATAGAAGGCGCTTTAAATGGTGTTTACCTCACCAATCAGGGACGTGGATTTACGCATATTGTTAATGAAGGTTCAATTCTTTCTAATGGTGGTAATGGTATTTTCGTGGTAAATAAAAATTTGACACAAAGCCTCAAAATTGAATCGTCTGGTAATATTAAAAGTTTTGATAATGGTATTAATGCCTTAAATGAAGGAAAAGGCTTTACTTCATTATTATCTTCATCAAATATTACAGCTAATATGGGTTCAGGAATTCTTTTAATTAATAGAGGAACAGCAACCGATATGACCATTAATCAATTAAATGGTGTAATCTCGGGTTTTGATAGTGGTATTAAAGCGATAAATAATGGTACAGGCTTCACGCAAATTGATATATCGGGCAAAGTGATTAGCCAAGATAATATATCTGGGAATGGTATTTATACTTCAGGTAAAGAAAATGCGAAAACCTATATTAATCTTAATCAAGGTGCTGATGTTTCATCAGCAAATAATATTGCGATAAGAAATGAATCAACCGATTCCATCGTCTCACTAAATAATGGTTCTAAAGTAAGTGGAGAAATCAGATTAGGTTCGGGCAATGATACCTTGATCATGAATCAAGGTGCCGATATTTCTGCACTCACTATCATTGATGGTAGCGAGAAAAAAAATCAAATCAGGCGCGCATCTGAACTTGATACGCTCATACTGAATTTACATCTTACAGGTTCTTCAACCTCTGATGGTGCCATTAATAATGTTGCTATTTATAATTGGGAAGATATTACACTTAAAAATACAGGTAGATTAACATTAACCGGTGATCTTAACACCAACAAGCTAACGCTTGAATCTGGTGCTGTAGTTGACCTGCACCCTTCTCTTCATCAAGTTAAAGTTAATGGTAACGTCTACAATGGTGGAACAATCACTTTAAGCAACACTTTTGCCGGCGATAACATGACAATAAGTGGTGATTACATAGGTAATAATGGTAAATTAATACTCGACACCGTTGTTCAAGATAGTAATAGTCCAACAGATAAATTGATTGTAAACGGTAACACATCGGGCAATACATTTATCAGCATCAATAATGTTAATGGATTAGGTGCGGATACAGGTAATACCAATGGCATTGAAGTCGTTCATGTTGATGGTACGAGTACGAATGATGCATTTAGCATTGAAAATCAACATATCGATGTGGGTGCTTACGAATATATCCTATATAAAGGCGATATTAATAAACAAAATAATAATTGGTATTTACGATCATTTTTGATTAAAGATCCAGAGCAACCAATCAATCCGGACAACCCAACCAACCCCGAAAATCCGACTAATCCAACTAATCCGGATAACCCGAACAATCCAGATAACCATACAGAACCTACCGACCCGATTATCGACCCTGACCCGCAAGATCCTAATGTAACCCCTGGAACAATAACATACCGAAAAGAAGTCCCAATGTTTGCTGCCATTCCCGCCCTATTACGTCAAGCTGATAATATTATGCAAGGCAATATGCACCAACGTATCGGCAATACGCCATTTTTAGATTCACCGATGACTTGGGGCCGATTCATCAATAAACGGATCAATTTACAACAGAGCGGTATAGCTAACGCGCATAGCAAAGGAAATTATACAGGCTTACAGTTAGGTAGTGATATTTTGCAGAATAAAGAATGGCGTATGGGGGCTTATTTTGGTTATTTGCGTGGAGATTTAAGTGTTGATGGCTTTGCGAGTGGCAAAAATGGTCGAGTGGGGAGTAACAAAATCGATTCATACTTTTTAGGTGCATATGGTACCTATATGCAAGACAATGGCACATATGTGGATATTGTTTTACAAGGTGCGCATCATCATACCGATGTAAAACCGAATGGAAATAAAAACAGCAAACAAAAAGGATACGGTTTCAGTGCATCGATCGAAACAGGCAAACCCTTTAACTTATCGGATAGTGGCTGGAAGTTAGAACCACAAGCTCAAATCATTCACCAATGGTTAAATTTGGATGATAGTCATGTGAGTGGAAACACTAAAATTAAACAAAGTCATATCAATAAATGGTTATTCCGTGTTGGTGGTCGATTTGAAGGTCTATTCCAAACCGAAACCGGTATTTTACGTCCCTATGCAAGGGCGAATTTATTCTATTCACCTAATGGTGCCGATCGTATTAACTTTGCCAGCCAGAGTGCATCAACAAAATTCAGTAATGGCGCAAAATACCTCAGCTCAGAAATTGCACTCGGTGGCAGTTATGAATTAAACAATCAAATGAGTATTTACACTGAAGTTGGGCATACGTGGACTAATGGCGGAAAAGCGAGAGTTAAAGCGCCATTCAGTAGTTCAATAGGTATTAAAGCCAACTGGTAATATTACTGAGCATCCTAATTTAAAAACAGATAAAACCGATAACATTGTTGCTATCGGTTTTATCTTGAAATTTGTTTACTACTTTTATAATTTAGCCCCAATCATTCATCCAATCACGCTTACAAATCGATAAAAACTAAAAATACATTTTTAGACTTTGTGATATTAATTATCATCTTCTAGCAACGATTTAAATCGCTTTCACATCACTGCGTAATTAATCTTAATAATTATCTCAAGCGCTATATAAAAAAACATTATGATAATGATTATTTTCTATAAAGATACTAATGAATTATGGTACTGTTTCGGCTTGTTATACAGATTTTGTTTCAAAATAGGAAAACAATTATGAGTCAATCATCCAATCCATTAGTTCGTTTCTATCTGAAAGTGGGATTAATACCACAGATACTATTAGGATTAATTTTAGGCATTATTTTGGCTGCCGTCTCAAAAGAAACCGCCTTAGATATGTCTTTGATTGGAGAACTATTTATCAATGCGCTTAAATCCGTTGCGCCAATATTAGTTTTGATTCTCGTTATTGCCTCAATTGCCAATCACCAACAAGGCAAGCAAGCAAACATGAAACCCTTAATTGCACTTTATTTGACTGGAATGATGTTAGCAGCATTATTAGCCACGGTTGCCAGCTTTCTATTTCCATCGCAAATCTCATTTGGTGATACACTTGAAAATTTAACCTTTACTCCACCTAATGGCATTTCTGCGGTATTAAAAACCTTATTAGAAAAGATGATCGATAATCCAGTTAGTGCCCTTATCAACGCCAACTATATTGGCTTAATTATATGGGGTGTGGGCATTGGTTTAGCCTTAAGGCACTCAAGTGAAACAACCAAAACCATGATGAGCGATTTATCTTATGCTATCTCATTTATTGTGAGAATTATCATCCGTTTTGCGCCCTTAGGTGTATTTGGACTTGTAGCATCAACACTGGCAAAAACAGGCTTTGGCGAATTATTAAAATATGCGCATTTACTGATTGTATTAGTTGCTTGTATGCTAATTGTTGCATTAGTGATTAATCCCCTACTCGCATTTCTGGTTATGCGTAAAAACCCTTATCCATTAGTATTTACATCTTTAAAAGAAAGTGCGATCCCCGCCTTTTTTACCCGTAGCTCTGCCGCCAATATTCCTGTTAATATTGAAATTTGTAAAAAATATAAAATGGATGAAGATACCTATTCGGTTGCTGTGCCACTTGGTGCTGCGATTAATATGTCTGGGGCGGCAATCACCATAACCGTTCTGACACTTGCCACTGTCAACTCAATGCCAGCAAGTGCGAATATCCATGTCGATATCTACTCCGCACTTTTACTCTGTATTATTACTTCTATATGTGCTTGTGGTGCATCTGGTATTGCCGGTGGCTCACTGCTTCTTATTCCGGTTGCCTGTAGTATGTTTGGCATACCGAATGAAATTTCAGCAAATGTAATTGGTATTGGCATTGCAATAGGTGTCATTCAAGACTCCGTTGAAACCGCATTAAACTCATCCAGTGATGTGGTGTTTATCGGTGCTGTATCATCAGCAGCGCAAAAGAAACAATCGGCATTAAATTAACATCTTATTTTTTAATGAAGGATTATTTAAACAATCAGTTAATCAAACAAAATACTTCACTGCTTCAATACCTCCCAAAAGCATGATAATCTAACCATTATCATGCGAAGCGTTGAAAGTCACATTTTAACAATGTTATGTGACACCTTTCATTTTGGTGTCTATAACCTACATGCACAATAAGATTGCTTTTATCAAAACGACTCATTATTATGAGAATCTTTTTAACAATTTGACAACCCCCTATAAATCACTATGTCAACACAGTTATTCTCAAAAAAAGGTAACGACACTAAAGCAGCATTGATCCGTAGTGGCATGGCGTTAATGACAACTTATGGCTACCTATCCTCAAATCTAGAAAGTATATTGAAACAGGTTGGTGTACCCAAAGGGTCATTTTATTACTACTTCAAAAGTAAAGAAGATTTTGGGCGAGCCATTATCGCGTCTTATGATAGCTTTTTTAGTCATAAATTAGATAAACATCTAACCGACAGCTTGATATCATCACCACTCGCTAGAATCAAAGCTTTTTATGAAGATGCTAAACAAGGCATGGCAAAATATGATTTTAATCGTGGTTGCTTAATTGGCGAACTAATCCAAGAAGAATCGTTATTACCGGAAGGGTATGCACAACTACTTGAACAGATTTTACAAAATTGGCAGACCAAACTAGAACACTGTTTATTACAGGCACAACAATGCGGAGAACTGAGTTCAGCGGTAAACTGTAAAGCCCTTGCAGAATTTTTTTGGATTGGATGGGAAGGCGCCGTAACTCGGAGTAAATTAATAAAAAAATCGGCACCTTTAGATCTGTTTATTCAACTTTTTTTAGATAAAATAATTCAATAATACCAATGGTTAATTTTGATTTATTCCCTCCTAACCAATTCATGTTACGCACGCTTAAATAACCTTTAAAAGACAATTTATATTATTTTGATTGCCTATCACTAGGCAATATGATACAAATAATAGCGAATTATCGTACTATCTTTTCAAGCAAAAAATAATCGATAAATTCAATATACAATCTTTCCACCTTGTACTTCGTTTCATCATTTTATTTGTAAATAACGCAATTTTATTTTTATTCATAAACATCTTTACATAATGCATTAAATTTTCATAAGTTTTTTGTATCTCGTTACAATAAAAACAAAATATTCGTTGGTTAATTTTCTATCAGCATTTTCATTTAAATTACAAGCTATATTTTACATAAATATAAATATCTCTGATTAAGTGAGAGGAAATAATGAACAAAATTTATAGGCTTATTTGGGATGCAGTACGTCAAAGTTATGTACCAACTTCGGAAAATACCCAATCAAAAGGTAAAAGTTTTTCGGTCAAATTGCTTACTGTTGTCAGTTTGAGTTTTGTATTAACACATTACAGTTATGCAAGTGACACGGCAAACGATTTAAATAATGCAATTGCTACACAAAAACATAATATTAATCAATCATTAAACTTGCCATACAGCGGTAATCCTCTACAGAATTTTATTAATCACAGCGCTGGCATAAGTATTTTTGCCACCTCAAAAAACATCACTATATCAAACGATATTACCAACTCGAATGATGGATACGATTACACAACCGACAGTAACACCAGTGATTTTACTTTTAACCAAGCGGCTGGCTCCATAACTGGTGAAGCCAGTGGAGTGAATATTACTCACGGCGGTATTGGTTCAAGTAACATCATGCTATCAGGCGTGATTACAGGAAAAGCTCAGAATGGGCTCGCGGTAAACAATACCGAAACCACAAAAGATTTAAAAGTATCACAAATGGGTAACAGTAGCATTCAGGGTAAAAAAAATGGGATCAAAGTCGAGAATAAAGGTAACGGAACCACAACACTAACCACTTCTGGACGCGTTGTTGGTGAAGCAGCCAACGGAATACAAGCTGATAATGCGACAAGTGCAAAGGATCTTAAGGTTATCCAACTGATAGGAAGTATATCGGGCAGAACAAATGGTATTTATGCAAACAATAGCGGAACGGGCTCGACAACGGTCACTACCTCTGGCGAAGTCATTGGTAGCCAACATGAAGGAATTTACATATTTAATGATACCACAGCCAAAGACATCACCGTTACACAAATGAATGGCAGTAGTATTAAAGGCCACGCAAATGGTGTCAATATTATAAACAGCGGTATAGGATCGACGTTGATTAATGCATCAGGAAGTGTTGAAGGTCAAACAGCAAATGGCATGTTTGTCGTCAACAAAGAACATACAGAAGATCTCACCGTTAACCAATTAGAAGGCACGATTCATGGTAGTACAAATGGTATTAACATGACAAATAATGGTAACGGTTCAACACTGGTCACGACTTCAGGTGATGTCATTGGTGATCAAAATGACGGGTTATTCAATGCTAATCATGCCAATGCCCATGACCTCACACTTAATCAGTTATCCGGCAAGATTCAAGGTAAGCAAAACGGGATCAATATGGCGAATAATGGTAAAGGCTCAACCTTTATCACCACCTTAGGTAATATTATTGGTACTGAAAATGATGGGCTATACTCCTATAACGGTAACAATACGCATGACCTTACTGTGCATCAATCTGGGGGCACTATAAATGGCAAGCTTAATGGCATCAATCTTGCCAACCAAGGAAACGGATCAACCACCATTAACTCAGTGGGTGATGTCATAGGCGAAAATAATGATGGCATGTATGTGGCGAATGATGTCAACACGCAAGATCTGACGATTAAACAAAACGGTGGCAAAATCAGTGGCAATACGAACGGGATTAATCTTGCTAATAAAGGAAAGGGATCCACATTCATAACCACACAAGGAAAAGTGTTAGGCAACCAAAATGATGGTATGTTTGCCCTTAATGATACTACCACTCAGCATCTCACCGTCGAACAATCAGACGGAAGTATTCAAGGTAATAAAAATGGCATAAACATGGCGAATAAAGGCAATGGCTCGACCCAAATTACCACATCGGGTGAAGTCATTGGGAAAAATAATGATGGTATGTATGCCTTTAATGATATCAACACACAAAACATCACCGTCAACCAAAAAGGTGGAAAAATTTCTGGTAATTTAAATGGAATAAACATGGCCAATAGCGGTAAAGGTTCAACCACTATTACCACCTCAGGCGAAGTATTAGGCAATAATAACGACGGTTTATATGCGGCGAATCAATCAAACACTCAAAATTTATCTATTACACAATCGGCAGGCATCATTAACGGGAATGCCAATGGGATCAACATTGCCAATCATGGCAATGGATCGACTTCTATTTCAACATCAGGCGTGATAAAAGGACAGAAAAATGACGGTATGTACGCCTTAAATGGCGCCAATTCACATGATCTAACCGTTAAGCAATCATCAGGAAATATTTATGGTGCATTAAACGGTATCAATATGGCAAACAGTGGTCTTGGTGAAACCAACATTACCACGTCGGGAGATGTAATCGGTGCAAAATACGATGGGTTATATGCTGTTAACGATGTCCATACAACAGATATGAAGATAAATCATATACAAGGTAACATTACAGGCCAAAAAAACGGTATTAATATTACTAACAAAGGTGAAGGGTCATCTTATATAACATTAACCGGTAATGTAACCGGTTCAACTTATGATGCAATCGTTGCTTCAAATGATTCAACCGCTAATGATTTATCAGTAATACTTGATAATAATGCCACCATTACAGGACAACTCAATGGCATCAATTTAGTGAATAAAGGTCGTGGTTCAACCTCTATTAACATTAATGGATCTGTCCTAAGCCATTCTTTAGATGCAATCATTGTGGCTAATGATGTTACAACAAAAGATCTGATCTTTTCGCTCCAAAATCAGGCACATATTCAAGGAAGTAAAAATGGGATCAATCTGACTAACCAAGGATTAGGATCGACAAGCATTACTGTCGAAGGTAACATTCAAGCAGGGCGTGGAGATGCGATCTCAGCGTCCAATAAAAATAAAGCTCAACATTTATATATTGAACAAAAGGCAACCAGTAGCGTAACCAGTTCAGATAATGGTATCAATGTGAGTAATTTAGGAACAGGGATTTCATCTATTACTGTATCAGGAAATATTAATGGTGATAACGGTTCGGGAATACTAGTTAAAAACGGCAATACATCAAGCGATCTCATCTTATCCCAAACGGCTGGTAGCATAATTGGACTAAATAGTGGGATTAATGTCACCAATAACGGGACAGGCATAACTAAAATTGATATCGCAGGCACGGTAGTTGGTAAGGGGCAAAATCAACTTAACCTTCCTGGTGCTGGCATTTACTCATCAGGTAATGTTGGGACAAAAACCTATATCAATCTTAATGCAGGATCGGATGTTTCAGCCCTAATAGGCGCATCAATTAAAAATGAAATTAGTGATGCGATAATTACCCTTAATGATGGTTCAAAAATCAGTGGACAAATCCTACTTGGAACGGGTAATGATACTCTCACCATACATAAAAATGCGAATATTACCGACCTCACGATTATTGATGGCGGTAGTGATACAATGCGCAGTTCACAATCATCGTCAACCGATACACTGAATCTTTACCAAGATATGACAGGATCATCAACAAGTACGGGGCGTAGTGGCGATGTATCTGTGCTAAATTGGGAAAATATCAATGTAGGGCAAGCGATAACATTTACATTAACAGGCGATTTAGATACTCAAAACCTTACCTTAAACGCTGATTCTGTTTTGAAATTACAAACATCATTAAATCAAGCTACGGTAAACGGTACCATCAATAACGCAGGTACCATAACGCTGAGTAATTCAAAGGCTGGCGAAAATTTAATAATTAACGGTGACTATGTCGGCAACAATGGTAAATTAATACTGGATACCGTGGTACAAGGTAGTGAAAGTGATACCGATAGATTAAATGTGAATGGTCATGTAACTGGACAAACACAATTACAGATAAATAATGTCAATGGAATTGGGGCGGACACCACAAATACAAATGGCATTAAAGTGGTAAATGTGACCGGTAGTAGTACCAATGACGCATTCAATCTTCAAGGTGGACATTTAGATGTCGGCGCTTTCGAATATTATCTTTATAAAGGTGATCTCAATAAGCAAAATGATAATTGGTATTTACGCTCCTATTTAGACAACATAAATGAAGATCAAAATACCGACAAGAATAATACTCATTCAAAGAATGAAGAAAATAACTCGGATAAAACTGATTCTAACAATGATGAAAATAATCACGATTTGAACCCTATTATTGATTCAAATCATCAGAAAGAAGAAAAGCATAATACCAACAACAAACGCTTAACTTACCGAAAAGAAGCCCCACTTTATTCAGCGGTGAGTGAGCAATTACGTCAAGCGGATATTATCATGCTCAGCAATCTACACCAACGCATAGGTAATACGCCAAGCAACGATGTCACTAACACATGGGGTAGATTCATTGCAGCACGCAAAGATATCAAACAAAACGGCGTATTAAATACTCACAGCAAAGGAAATTACACTGGTTTACAATTAGGTAGTGATATCTGGCAAGATAATGATTGGCGTATAGGCGCTTATTTTGGTTACCTATACGGTGACTTAAAAGTTAACGGGTTTGCTAGTGGTATAAATGGACATGTTGGAAAAAATACGACTGACACGTATTTTATTGGTGCTTATGGGACTTACACGCATGATGACGGCAGTTATCTGGATTTAGTGGTGCAAGCTGCACGACATAAAGTCAATATCAAACCAAACAGTAACACCAACAGCAAACAAAAAGGCTATGGCGCCACCGCTTCAATCGAATTAGGTAAACCGTTTACATTCAGTGATATGGGTTGGAAGCTAGAGCCTCAAGTACAGATTATACACCAATGGCTCGATTTAGATAAAAGCCATATAAAAGGTAACACAACCGTCAAACATAGTAATAATAATGCTTGGCTATTCCGTATTGGGGGTAGAATCGAAAACGATTTTGCTCTGGATTTTGGCACGTTACGACCCTATGCGCGAGTAAACCTGTTCTATTCGCCAAATGGTGCTGATCGTACCCACTTTGCTACACCAAGTTACACCAAGACAATCCGTAGTGGTGCGTCACATACCAGTACTGAATTAGCGATTGGTGGAAGCGTTGACATCAACACGCAATTTACCGCCTACGGTGAATTGGGTCACACTTGGTCAAATGGTGGCAATGCCAGAGTCAAAGCCCCAATAAATGGGTCAATAGGCCTCAAAGCCAACTGGTAAATTAATATAACAACCCCATTAAAACCGATATTGGTGATCAAACAAATATCGGTTTTTTTATATTTAAACCGTTATACAAGTTTAGGCTGACTAAAATAAGCGTAAAATTAACCCCATTAGTTAATACGATTGATGGCAATTTTAACGCATCAATAGCTTGATTAATATCTGTTGCAATAGACTAGACAATCGGTCTATAATTTTTAGACCGACTGTCTAGCAACATTAAATCAGCCTGTTCACTGACTACCTGTTCTACCAATTCAGTGAGTAAACATACCTTAGATTGCCAAATGTAATAAGGAATAACCATGTCATTCAAAGCTATTGTGTTAGAAAAAGATGAAAACCACGGTTTTACAAGTTCTATAAAAACCGTCCCCCAACAACAATTACTTGCTCAGCAAGGTGACACATTAATCGAAGTTCACTACTCAAGCATTAACTATAAAGATGCATTAGCACTCACTAACAAAAGTCCCGTTGTCCGGCAATGGCCAATGATACCGGGTATTGATGGCGTGGGTTGTGTTATTGAGTGTGCAAATGGTCACTATCAAAAAGGGGATATGGTCATCTTAAACGGTTGGGGATGTGGTGAAACCCACTGGGGATGTTTAGGACAATATGCCTACTTAAAATCAGAATGGTTAATTCCGTTACCACAAAATATCACGCCTTATCAATCAATGGTTTTGGGTACTGCCGGCTATACCGCCGCCTTATGTGTAAAACGACTGCTTGATTTCGGCATCAAACCGCAAAATGGCGCTATTCTTGTAACGGGTGCAAGTGGTGGCGTGGGTTCCGTTGCCGTTGCCCTGCTAAGCAAATTAGGTTATAGCGTAACAGCCTCGACCAGCAAAATGGATGATCAAGACTACCTACGCAAACTTGGTGCAACCAATATCATTGACAGCCAACCATTAAAACAAGCAGGCAAACCACTCCAAAAAGAGCAATGGGCAGCCGTTGTTGATGTCGTTGGATCACACACACTCGCAAATGCGTGTGCACAAACACAATATGGTGGCATAGTAGCTTGCTGTGGATTGGCACAAGGTATGGACTTACCTGCAACGGTTGCGCCGTTTATTTTGCGTGGCGTAACATTAGCCGGTGTTGATAGTGTGATGGCAACTTATCAAAATCGTTTAGCGGCATGGCAGTTATTATCCCAACAACTTGATGCATCAATGTTATCCCATATTGGCAAGACCATAACTTTAAACGACTGCAATGATATCGCCACTAAAATGATAGCAGGACAAATAAAAGGTCGTTATGTGGTTGATGTGAAAAAATAAAGTTAATCTTGATGCCTTAAAAGCATTCAAATTAAGATAATTAAGCCAATCAATACCGACAAAAAAAATGTTGACCTTAAATACATTATGTAAGTGTTGACTATGGCTTAATATGATATTTTTGTTTAATGTCGGCTAGCTCCTCATGCGTTGTGGCATTAAACGCTTCGACCATCCAGTCTGGCCAACCTTGACCTTCTATAATCTCTTTTTTAAATTGAAGCTCTTCATCAGTCTTATATTTGCCTTCATTTAAGTCGATTAACTCATCAAAACACATAAAATTATTGACCCAACCCCAGACCAGATAACTGCCTACACCAGCACGTAATGGGTCTAGCAGTATATGGTCGATTGTTTTATGGGTATGAGGTTTACACACCATTAAGATGGTGCTATTCAGTGAGTTTCGAGAAAAGTTATGCACCACTACCCCTTGTAAATACGCCCAGTCATACTCTTTAATTCGCTTTTTATTGGGGTGGAGAAGATAAATTGGGTTATAAAGAATTCTAAAACTAAAAAAGTAACTTTCGTTCACATAAACCTGACCCGTTTTGCGGTTAAAAATTATTGGGCTTCCACGACGTGTAAAAAGATTTTGGTATAAACCTGGCAAAATAATATTAAAAAAAGCAAATATCATAGCTAATAAACCAACAATATCTACCATAAAAAAATATATATCTTCTTTATCATGAAAATTTATAAGACTAAAACATAACTCGAACCCTATAAAAATTCCTGTTACTGCCATAACAAAAGCTATAAGAAAAAGAAATGAATAAAAAATCTGATCCTCTTCTATTTTACGAATAAAAGCACAATAATTATCATTGGCATAAAGTAGGCGATCATCCTCCCCCGTTATATATGTCGGGCCTTTATCTAAATCGCCAATACAACCGGGTATTTGTGGGCGGTATTTTGATGCCATGTTAATTCCTTATTATTTTTTCTTTATATCCAAGCTTATTATGATGCTTTAACATTATACTTTTGTTTGATATCAGCTAGCTCGTCATGCGTGGTGGCATTAAACGCTTCGACCATCCACTCTGGCCAACCTTGACCTTCTATAATCTCTTTTTTAAATTGGAGCTCTTCATCAGTCTTATATTTGCCTTCGTTTAAATCGATTAAATCATCAAAACACATAAAATTATTGACCCAACCCCAGACCAGATAACTGCCTACACCAGCGCGTAATGGGTCTAATAGTATATGGTCGATTGTTTTATGGGTATGAGGTTTACACACCATTAATATGGTGCTATTCAATGAGTTTCGAGAAAAGTTATGCACCACTACCCCTTGTAAATACGCCCAGTCATACTCTTTAATTCGCTTTTTATTGGGGTGGAGAAGATAAATTGGATTATAAAGAATTCTAAAACTAAAAAAGTAACTTTCGTTCACATAAACCTGACCCGTTTTGCGGTTAAAAATTATTGGGCTTCCACGACGTGTGAAAAGATTTTGATATAAACCTGGCAAAATAATATTAAAAAAAGCAAATATCATAGTCAATGAAAGAATTATAGTTACCAATGAAGCATATATATCTTCTCTATCATCAAAATTTATAGGTATAAAAAATAATTTGACTCCTGCAAAAATTCCAACAGCACTCATGAGCAGAGCTAAAAGAAAAAGAAATAAATAGAAATTTTGATCTGATTTTGTTTTACGAATGAAGGCACAAAAATTATCATTGGCATAAAGTAGGCGATCATCCTCCCCCGTTATATATGTCGGGCCTTTATCTAAATCGCCAATACAACCGGGTATTTGTGGGCGGTATTTTGATGCCATGTTAACTCCTTATTCCTTATTGTTTTTTTGATATCCAAGCTTATTATGACACATCAACATTATACTTTTGTTTGATTTTAGCTAGCTCGTCATGCGTAGTGGCATTAAACGCTTCGACCATCCATTCTGGCCAACCTTGACCTTCTATAATCTCTTTTTTAAATTGGAGCTCTTCATCTGTCTTATATTTGCCTTCGTTTAAGTCGATTAAATCATCAAAACATATAAAATTATTGACCCAACCCCAGACCAGATAACTGCCTACACCAGCGCGTAATGGGTCTAATAGTATATGGTCGATTGTTTTATGGGTATGAGGTTTACACACCATTAATATGGTGCTATTCAGTGAGTTTCGGGAAAAGTTATGCACCACTACCCCTTGTAAGTACGCCCAGTCATATTCTTTAATTCGCTTTTTATTGGGGTGAAGAAGATAAATTGGGTTATAAAGAATTCTAAAACTAAAAAAGTAACTTTCGTTCACATAAACCTGACCCGTTTTGCGGTTAAAAATTATTGGGCTTCCACGACGTGTAAAAAGATTTTGGTATAAACCTGGTAAAATAATATTAAAAAAAGCAAATATCATAGCTAATAAACCAACAATATCTACCATAAAAAAATATATATCTTCTTTATCATGAAAATTTATAAGACTAAAACATAACTCGAACCCTATAAAAATTCCTGGTACTGCCATAACAAAAGCTAAAAGAAAAAGAAATGAATAAAAAATCTGATCCTCTTCTATTTTACGAATAAAAGCACAATAATTATCATTGGCATAAAGTAGGCGATCATCCTCCCCCGTTATATATGTCGGGCCTTTATCTAAATCGCCAATACAACCGGGTATTTGTGGGCGGTATTTTGATGCCATGTTAATTCCTTATTCCTTATTATTTTTTCTTTATATCCAAGCTTATTATGACGCTTCAATATTATACTTTTGTTTGATATTGGCTAGCTCGTCATGCGTTGTGGCGTTAAACGCTTCGACCATCCAGTCTGGCCAACCTTGACCTTCTATAATCTCTTTTTTAAATTGAAGCTCTTCATCAGTCTTATATTTGCCTTCGTTTAAGTCGATTAAATCATCAAAACACATAAAGTTATTGACCCAACCCCAGACCAGATAACTGCCTACACCAACGCGTAATGGGTCTAACAGTATATGGTCGATTGTCTTATGGGTATGAGGTTTACACACCATTAAGATGACGCTATTGCGTGAATATCGGGAAAAGTTATGCACTACCACCCCTTGTAAATACGCCCAATCATACTCTTTAATACGTTTTTTACTCGGGTGTAAATAGGTAAGCGGATTTTTTAAAAATTTAAAATTATAAAAATAGCTTTCGTTGACATAAACTTTACCTGTTTTACGGTTAAAAATGATTGGAGCACCTCGGCAAGTAAATAAGTTTTGGTATAATTCAGGTAAAATCGCATAAAACCCTAAAAAACAACCTATCAAAGCGGATATACTTACAATTTCGATTTTCACATCATGTGAAGTATTATATACAAAGACTAAAAGTGATACTAAAACAGTTGCTGGAATCAAACAAATAAACGCTAATAAATAACCCAATGTATGACCAATTTGTTCTATTTTCGGTTTTCGAATGAAAACACAATAATTATCATTAGTATAAAGTAGTCGATTATCGGCACCCATTAAATATGTAGGACCTTTATTTAAATCGCCAATACAACCGGGTATTTGTGGGCGGTATTTTGATGTCATATTAACTCCTGATTCCTTATTATATAGCGTTATATCCAAGCTTATTATGACTCAACATTATACTTTTGTTTGATATTGGCTAGCTCGTCATGCGTGGTGGCGTTAAACGCTTCGACCATCCAGTCTGGCCAACCTTGACCTTCTATAATCTCTTTTTTGAATTGGAGTTCTTCATCAGTCTTATATTTGCCTTCGTTTAAGTCGATTAAATCGTTCGCACACATAAAATTATTAACCCAACCCCAGACAAAATAACTGCCTACACCAACCCGTAATGGGTCTAACAGTATATGATCGATTGTCTTATAGGTATTGGGTTTACACACCATTAAGATGACGCTATTGCGTGAATATCGGGAAAAGTTATGCACCACCACCCCTTGTAAATATGCCCAATCATACTCTTTAATACGCTTTTTATTCGGGTGTAAATAGGTAATCGGATTTTTTAAAAATTTAAAATTATAAAAATAGCTTTCGTTGACATAAACTTTACCTGTTTTACGGTTAAAAATGATTGGGGCACCTTGGCGAGTAAATAAGTTTTGGTATAATTCAGGTAAAATAACATAAATCCCCAAACAACAACATATAAAACATGATATACCTAAAATTTCAGTTTTCACATCATATGGTGAAGTATTGAATACAAAAACTAACAGTATCGATAAAATAGTTGCTGGAATCGAAAGAATAAATGCTAATAAATAACCCAATGTATGACCAATCTGTTCTATTTTCGGTTTTCGAATGAAAACACAATAATTATCATTAGCATAAAGCAGTCGATTATCGGCATCAGATATATATTTTGTGCCTTTATCTAAATCGCCAATACAACCGGGTATTTGTGGGCGGTATTTTGATGCCATGGTTTTACTCCTTATTCCTTATTGTATAACGTTATATCCAACTTATTATTATGACGCTTCAATATTATATTTTTGTTTGATTTTAGCTAGCTCGTCATGCGTGGTGGCATTAAACGCTTCGACCATCCAGTCTGGCCAACCTTGACCTTCTATAATCTCTTTTTTAAATTGGGTTTCTTGTTCCCATTTGTATTTACCGTCATTCAAACTAATTAAATCGTTCGCACACATAAAATTATTAACCCAACCCCAGACCATATAACTGCCTATTCCCGAGCGTAACGGATCTAACAATATATGGTCAATTGTCTTATAACTATTAGGTTTACACACCATCAAGACGGTAGAATTAAGTGAATATCGAGAAAAGTTATGCACCACTACCCCTTGTAAATATGCCCAATCATACTCTTTGATACGTTTTTTACTCGGGTGTAAATAGGTAAGCGGATTTTTTAAAAATTTAAAATTATAAAAATAGCTTTCGTTGACATAAACTTTACCTGTTTTACGGTTAAAAATAATTGGTGCCCCACGGCGTGTAAATAAGTTTTGATATAATTCAGGTAAAACAACATAAAACCCCAAACAACAACTTATCAAACATAATATACCTATACTTTCAATTTTCACATCATAATCATTTGAAGTATTAAATACAAAAACTACAAGTATCATTGAAATTGTTGCTGGTATTAAAAAAATAAATGATAAAGAAAAAGCGAATATATAAACTATTTGATCTGATTTCGGTTTCCGAATGAAAGCACAAAAATTATCATTGGCATAGAGCAGTCGATTATCTGGCCCCGTTATATATTTTGTGCCTTTATCTAAATCGCCAATACAACCGGGTATTTGTGGGCGGTATTTTGATGCCATTATATTCTCCTTGTTTTAATAATTGACTTACATTTTACCTTTTTTAGTGATGATTAGTGGTATTTCTTCACGATTATTGTATTGAATAATTATTTGGTACTTATTAATAAAATATCCGGGTTTACTTCCTGCTGACCATATATCAACGGTTAATCCATCCATATCTAGATCACTTGGTTTTTCGTAAATCATATAAGCTATATCATCTTTTGCGGGTTGGGTTAACACATTTTTAGTGCCGTCTGGTAAAGTTTTGATTAATACAAATTCAGATGGTTCACGGATATACATTGGATGTATTGAATACCTTCTCTGCGCATTTTCTAATGTAGGATTATCATATTGCTCAAAGAATTGTTTTTTATCCAATATTATTTTATAGCCATTTACACCTAATGGGTCATTTATATGATTTAATTTGATCCCTTTATCTGTGCTTGCTTGATATTTTACATCGATATAACTATCATCTTTGCCAAAATTTCTGATAAAAAACCTAATATAAACAGTTAGGTTTTCCTTTTCATTTAAGCTTGCAAATTTTGGAATATTCAAATAAAAATAGATATGCCTTTGATTTGGATTAGCTGAATTTAATGTCGGAATTTGTGGTGGTGTAATATTCAATTTTTTTACATGCAAAAAAGTTTGAATATTATAAGTCACAATTGCATAATCATTTAAAGCTAAACCAAACCCACTGTGGTCACTGTAATCTTCTTCTTGATATGCACTGTACCCCAAAAAATTAAGCTCTTCCTGTGTGCCAAAACAGCAGCGGTTTAGCCAGTGTTGAATAGGGGTTAAATTATCGTATTTTTTACTGAACATAATCGCAATTGCCCCTGCAATTACCAAAATGACACCAACAAGTATAATGATCCACGCTCCAGAAAATAGAAGAATAAAAGAGCCAATCCCAGAAATAATAGCACCACCAAAACGAAGAGCTGCATATTTTTTATTATCCATATTCATCATATCTAATGAACTGTATAACTCCCCAGCAGCCTCGATCATAGACATTACCCCAAATACTCTATTGATTATTTTAGATATCTTGCTATTTAGAATAATTTTAGCATCAAGTCGATTCACATTTTTACCTGCAATAAGCGCATCTTTCAGTTGCATATTTAATGTGATATTTTTATATTGGCTAGTTATATCAACAGCAAGAAGTCCTAAAGTTAACAATTGGATTGATAGCTGTTTTTTGGTTATTTCGTCACCATTACCTTCCTTAACTTTATTCCACTCTTTAAGGATATCGTTAATATTCATTAAATTAATACATCCTAATACCCCACCCACCGCAAGATTGACTTTAAAGGTAAATTTTCCTTTTTTTAATTCATTTTCAGCTTTTTCTAGATCAATTTTAATACTACTCTGATTTTTTTGATTCTCATTAAACACGACAACATCTTTCACTTTTCCTATTTTTTCATCAATTTTAGTTTTGGCTCGGTTGGTGTTTTTATCACTGGTTTCGTTCAATATTTGGGTCGTGGTTGTTTTGCCTCGATTAGCATGTTCTAAGCTGTCAAGACGTATTTTTTGCTGATATTTTAATTTGAAATAATCTTTATAGGCTTGCTCCATAAATTGTTTTAAATTATAAGGGCTTAATTTACCGTTAATACTGTTTATAAAGTTCACAAATAAAGTTTTAGTGTGTACGTCAGGAAAACATAACGTAAATTTAACCTTTTGCACTTTGCCCGATCCCGTTTTGACTGGCTTTTCATCAATATCAAAATTGTCGAGAAAGGCAAGTTCGTGTGGGTGATAAATGCCTCTATTAAAAAAAGACCGGTGCATTTGGGTGAATAAATTCTGAATTTTAGCAATATTTGCGGGTCTCACTTCCACATTAATTTCAACCGGCAAAGCCCCAAGTTTAGCTAGTTGATCAAACGCATTTAATCGCATCCACTCGGTTTTAATTGGAAAACGTAAGGTATCTTTTGCCAAAATTGCCTGCTTTTTTAGTGCTGTATTTGCTAGCGGTTTGCTTTCTAGTGTAACGGCTGTTTCAGCGGTTTGGGTAAGATTAGAAAGCTGTTGTTCAATGGCTTTAAGTTCTTTGTTAAGTTGCTGAATTTGGGTTTCATAGCTCCTCTTTAACTTTCTAAGCTGTTCACGTGCAGCGGGATCACTGGCTGGAATGTTTTGCTTTTGCTTTTCCAATTCGGCTATTTTTTGTTGGTTTTGTTCGATTTCAGCTTCTGCTCGTTGCTTGTTTTCAAGTAATACTTTTGTTTTATTTTCTAACTCATTATCATGTTTTTCTTCTGCATAACTATTAATAACCGAAAAAATTTTAGTCGCTTGTGATATCAGTTCAAGGGGTTTTAACAGACTATTATCAGTCAGATCAACATAAAGTTCTTTATCATGATCGATCCCTTTAGGGTTATCGTATTCACTGATGTAGTAAATGCTTTCAGGATTACTGAGTAGTTCGTCCCATAATGCGCTGTCTTCATCCAATTTTATTTCGGAATGGGTGGAATCGAGTAACATATTTGTCACTTGTGATAGATAGACTAGTTGCGTTTCTTGACTGCTAAAATCAAATTCACGTTGCCAAAAATGGTTGGTATTGACGCTAAGTGGTTTTGTTTCAGTAAAAGCTGAGGTAAAGCCATCTTTGCCAAATAACCAACGAGCATATGTAAAATAGTCTAATGACCACTCTTTATGGTAGTTCACTACTTCTTTATATGCTTTTTCTAATTCAATATCGAATTTTTTAATTTTACCTTGATCGATGAATTTATCAAAATCCTCAAGCTTTTCCCTTTTTTCTGCATATAAACGGCTTACACGAGTAAGCATTCTTGTCGATTCGGGAATGCCATTATAGCCATTATTACTATCCAGACCCGAATTTTTGAAATATTCAATCTCTTCTTTTACTTTTGCAATTCGTTGATCATAAACAGATATAATAGAAGATCGGTATTGTTCAATTAATTGCAATATTGTGCGTTTTTTGAACATAACCGGTTTATAATAGTTAAATTGTCGCTGTAACTTTGGATTAATGGTTTTGAACATGTTTTTCGCGCGTTGTGCATAAATTTTATTCAAATTATCAATGTCGTCAAAACCGTTTATTGTTTCTTCCGCTAAATTGATTTCATCGTCAGTCAGTGGCTGTTCATTAAATTGATGCAGATGTACAATGCGCTGTGTGTTAAGTTCTTCGGCAATGCCAAATGTGTCTTCTAATACTACTCCACAAGATATTGGTTTCGATCCTTTATATAACAGGCTAGCATGCGTTGCAAATTGTCGCTTTTGCTGTTTAAAACTGTTAAAGGAATGCGCCGATTCAAAGAAAGGTAATTCATTATCATCAAAACGAAACTCCAATACTTTGCTTGGGGTTTCGGTATTATTTACCTGACCAAAGATATCGGTAAACGGGACAGCCCGGTTACCGGTTGCTTCTGCCGGTGACTGAGCTAAATTAGTAATATCTATTTTGGTAAAACGGGATAACACTTGATTGTCTTGCTCTTCTAGATAATTTTCAACGGCTGTTGTACTCCAAGGTTGCGAACTGTATGCTACCCATGCTTGAGTATAGTCTTGTTGTAGATGAATAAATGCTGCCGGAATAGTGTGACAGTGGTTTTTACAGGCTTTTGATAATGGTCTTGGTTCGGTACAAGCGAGTTCGTGGTTGTTTTTTAACCTTAATGCCCCTTCAATACATTCATATGTATGGATTATTCGACTGTTTATATCTTCACCTTGTTGTTGCATTACATAGATGTAACCGTCTCGCAAAGTTCGTAAAATATAACCGTATTCGTTTAATTCTTCATCGGGCATTCGTGATTTAAAATTTAAATTTTTTGTATAATTTGCCAACTCTTGATAATCGGGATCCGCACCAACCGTTTTATGTGGTTTCATTTTTATCACCGCCTGACGCAATAAAAATACCGGAATTCCAGTACGACCACACGCCAGGCAATTACCACAGGCTTCGTTTTTATTTTCTATGACAATGTTTTCTGCTTTATTCATCGTATACTCTTTAATTCTTTCTTTTTCTTTATTCTGTTAATAAATGGATTTGACTTTCAAGGTTAATCTTGGCATCAATGACATGTTTAGAGAATGTACCGGGTGCCAGTTGTGCTTTAGGTATCTGTTCAAGTACTTGTGGATGTGTTGTAAATAGATGTTGATACCGTAATCCATTTAATCCCCAAAACAGGATATCAGCAGCATCGGTTAAGCCTAATTTGTCAGCTTGTTCAATTAATTGTGTTGCCTGTATAATTACCTGCTTTTCAAGTGGCACATTTTTTTGTTCCTCAAATCGTGTGCGGTTATTTGCCCATGCATTAACAAGCGTGCGAATGACCCTTAATTTTTTTAAACGCTCACAGTATTCAATACTCCACCCTTGTTCTATTGTTGATTCGTCTTTATTTATATAAGGAATAAATTCGCCATTGTGAATTGACGGATAATAATAGTTTTCAATTTGTGAAAATTGCGCTTTGAGCCATGCGTTGTCTTGGTCTGAACCAAATTCATGTAAAAATTGCATCCGGAAAGGTTCAAAAAAGGGATAATAATGTTGTCGCAATGTTTTCGCGATGTTATTTCCAATATTAATAATCTGTTTTGCCAATATTGACGGTTTAAGATCGGTGACAATAAATGCACAGATATACCGTTTTGACCAAAAACATTCAACCGAGGCTTGCATCGTGATTTTATCAATGATTGCTTGTTCTAAAAATTGATAAGGTTCAGCAAGCATAACTAATGTTGGGCATACGCTTGGATCATAATCTAAATCAGTGCGTAAAACCGTTGTAAGTTTTTTTTCGCCAAATGATTTATCTTCACCATATAAACTCTGTAATCCTCTACGTGATAATGGACTGACCGAATTAAGTGCGATTTTATTATCAACTAAAAGATAGCGATATTTGTTGAAACTGGCTCTTTTATTTAATTCTCTAAGCATATTTAATCCATTTCGGTACAGAGTTTAACATCTAACTCGCTTGATTTTAGTTGAATTTTTTTGTTTAGGGTCGCAGGTGACATTTTTTGCATTGCATTACATTTAAGATAAACATTATCTGGCGAGCCGAGTTCAATCCCTGCCTTGCTGATTTTGATGTACGAGCCGCCACAAACAAACGTCATGTCTTGCGCTGCGGTAAAGCCTACTTTGCTGTCGACACTGTTTATTTGTATATCTTGTTTTGCCGCCAAGGCTAGTTGGTCGGTTTGGGCTTGTACATCGATATCACCTTGATTAGCAAACACTTTCATCCCCGATTTTTGTGCCAGTAAGCTAATCGCTTCTGATGTGGATATGGTAATATTTTTTAACGCCGTGATATCCGTCTGGTTTGACGTTGTGACCGTTACACTGTTGGCACTGGTAAGCTGGATATTTTCAGGACTGGTTAACGCTATGCCTTGTTGGGCATAAGCAAGAATGCCAGGTTGTGATATATTGGTTACTGCACTTTGTAATTGTTGTTGTGAATCAACATCAGGCGCATGACTTTGCGCTTGTTCCGCCGCATTTTGGAGTGCCTTAGCTATCGATAACGCATTTTCCAGTTCGGCAATTGCCCCTTGCATATCCAGTTGTTTGCCTTGCGCTTTCGGCTCGGTCTGACTGGTCAAATACAATCCTCGATTCGCCGCAATCGCCCCCCATTCATCGGTACGCAGTTCAAACCCTTCACCCCGTTGCTCTTTGTTGTTGTTAACAAGATGCCCAATATTGAGTTGTGTTTTACCGTATTCGGTCGCCAGCTTGATATGCTCTTGCCCCCGTTTGTCATCCATACGTAACTTGTTATTGGTTGGGGTACGAATCACATTGCGATGTTTGTTTATTGTCGTCACATGGTCTGGGTGCGCACTGTCATGCAGGGCATGGGCGATATACGGGCGGTCGGGATTACCGTTAGTAAAGGCTATGGCAACTTCTGTGCCGTCAATCAGCGGAAAATGGAAGCCATATTGATTGCCGGCATAACTTCGGGCCAGTCTGACCCATAAACTTTCTTCGCCACTGCGCCACTGTGCTAAGTCGAAGTTAAACTTGACCCGATAACGACCGTGTATATCAATGTAACCATACGTATCATTGTCAGGACTGGTCACTCTGGCCGGTAGTGTCCCTTTTATTTCCGGAAAAGGTAACACTTGTGGGCGGTAAGGGATTAATACATTAAATGGTATTGCCGTAAATTCGATTTGATAAGGTTGACTGCGGTCTCCCCTGCCCCGTGTGGTTAAGATGATTACGCCGTCTTGAATGTTATCTAAAGGACTGTTTTCGATAAACACCTGTTGACCCGGTGCCAGCGTAAAATCATTACAATATCCATAAATAATCTGTTGGTGGCTGATTGCCTGCTGATGCCGAATTTTGGCATACCATTCTCCACTTTCTACAACATTTTCTTCTTTGTCTTGTCGTCGGTTTTTGTAATGTTCATCGTATCGGTAATCGTTACCATATGTCGTGGTTGAATTGACAGCCGTGTTGGCAGTCGATAGCATGTTATCTTTTGCCTGACGATAATTGTAATCGTTTACTGTGACGGTTTGTAATGTAGTGTGTGTGGTTTGCGATAATGCCCATATACTGTCACAACTGCGGTCTCCCATTCCGCTTGGGGTCTGGTATACTATGCTACCATGTTTGGTAAAGGCTTGTTGTTCATCCCCCAGTACAATCACCCCACAATGATGTTCAGCATGGGTTTCAAAACGTAGCCATATCCCGACATCTGCCAGTAAGCGCAAGATAAAGTTTAAATCACTTTCTTTCCACTGCGTTATCAGCTCTCTTATCGGGTAGGTTTGCATTAATTCTAAGCGGTAGTCTATGCCGGTAAAACCATGTTGGCGTAAGATTGATTCCACCACACTAACAACACTTTGATTTTGATATATGGCACAACCTATATTGTTGTTTAATAATGCTAATTTAGGTTGTAACACGATTTGATAGCGGGCTTCATCTTTACTGGTCGACAGTAAACTAAACTCGGTTACCACGCCATGAACGGTGCGGGTTGACGGTCGTTTATCCAGTGAACTTATTCCACCAACCAGTGCATTCATTGACGCCGGTAAAAACGAAAACGATGCCGGTTGTTTTAAGATTGCATCGGTTGACAGTGAGCGGTTAGCGGTCGTAAATATAATGGTATATTGCCACAGGTTATCGAGCTGTTCTTGAAGGTCGACCGAATAAATGGAAATATCATCTAATTCGCTGGATTTATCAAGTTTAAGAATATAACGATTTTGGGGGGTGTCACTACCTTTAAAGGCATTAAGACCGGCAGAAACTAGATTAAGCAAAGACTGATTTGAAATTGACATCCGAGTATTCCCTTACAAAGCATATCCCATACAAAATAATGTTTGTAAATATTTATTAAAGTTATTAAATGCAAAAAAGATTAATGAGTAATCAATAAGTTTATAAATTACCTTTTTTTTAGTGATAAATCAACCAATAAATTAATAATATAGATTAGTGGTTTCATTGATTGATTACTTAATTTTTCAATCAATTTGTACATTGTTATTGTAAATTTACATTAGACGTTAATGTGGTTACTTAGTTAATTTTACTTAATAGTCGTCATTTACAATTTAATTAGGTGAGATATTGGTATTTAATTAAACCTAATTTTTGGGGAAAACTGTGTTGTTAACATTGTGTATTATCGATGTAATTTGTGGTTTTATTGTCAATGGAAACATATTTGAATATTTTCATACATCGGTTTAGAGATTATGATTGATTATTTTTTGTTAATTCCTTATTGTATTGAATGCGTAAAACTTTAATGTTCAGTAATCTTTTTCAGACGCTATTTACCCACCATTAATTTTGCAATTATGTATAATTCATTTTTAAAGGGGATGTGATATGCCATACAAAACACGCAATGATTTACCTGAATCCGTACGTCATGTACTGCCAGAACATGCTCAAGATATATTTAAAGAGGCATTTAATAGTGCGATTAAGGAATACCAAGATCCGAAAAAACGCCGAGACAATAGTCCGCCTGAGCAAGTTGCCTTTCGTGTTGCTTGGTCGGCGGTAGAAAAAGTTTATCATAAAGGCGAAAACGGCAAATGGGTAGCTAAATAATATTATCAATATGATTTGAGTATTAGAACAATACTAAAGCCAACTATGATAGTTGGCTTATTCATATGTTTAATCTAGTGTGATATTTTGTCAAATCTGAAGCTCTTACTCAGTCAAATAGACTCTTTTATGGTTAATACCGATTTCTATTGTGATGATCAATATATAGTGTGAATTTCTTTTAGCGTTTTGGTTGATATCTGGCAACTATAATTAATTTATTTTCCTCATGTTTTATTTTCTCCTTTCTTGTATTTGCTGTTTTGCTAAACCTGCCATATTGCACTGATATTTTCCTTATCAATACGGAAAATGTTGGTTAGTAATTCTTTATTTTTCCTTTTATACTAAATTTGAATCGTCAATAAACATAGGTGCTTGATTATGAATAATAAAGGTTTACCAAAAGATTTTTTATGGGGAGGAGCCGTTGCTGCTCATCAATTAGAAGGGGCTTGGCAAGCGGGTGGAAAAGGAATAAGTGTTGCCGATGTCATGACCGTTGGTTCGCCAAAAAGTTATCGTAAAATTACCGAAGGAATTATTGAAGGTGAGTATTATCCTAATCATGAAGCCATCGACTTTTATCATCATTATAAAGACGACATTAAACTTTTTGCCGAAATGGGCTTTAAATGTTTTAGAACGTCGATTGCTTGGACACGGATCTTTCCTAAAGGTGATGAGCTTGCGCCAAATGAAGAAGGCTTGAAGTTTTATGATGATCTTTTCGATGAATGTTTAAAATATAATATTGAGCCAGTTGTCACCCTTTCACATTTTGAATTGCCTTATTATTTAGTCACCGAATATGGTGGATTTCGTAATCGAAAATTAATCGATTTTTTCGTTCGTTTTGCCGAAGTGTGTTTTGATCGTTATAAAGATAAAGTCAAATATTGGATGACGTTTAATGAAATTAATAATCAAGCCAACTTTGATGAGGATTTTGCGCCATTTACCAACTCAGGGATTTATTATCAAGCAGGCGATAATCGTGAAGAAATTATGTATCAAGCGGCTCATTATGAGTTAGTTGCCAGTGCTAAAGCCGTGCAAATTGGTCATGCGATCAATCCCGATTTTCAAATCGGTTGTATGATTGCTTTTGTACCTATCTACCCCGAAACCTGTAAGCCGAGTGATATATTAATGGCGCAAAAAGTCATGGAACGTAAATACTTTTTTGCCGATGTGCATGTCCATGGTCAATATCCAAATCATATTATCAAATATTGGCAGCATAAAGGCTTTAAGTTAGATGTAACCAGCCAAGACTTAGAGGTACTGGCAAACGGCACCGTCGATTATATTGGCTTTAGTTATTATATGTCCAATGCCATCAGACATAAAGCAGGCAACGATCGTTATGAATTTAATGAAAAAACCGATTTGATCGGTAATCAATACGTCAAAAAATCGGATTGGGGTTGGCAAATCGATCCTGAAGGATTGCGATACGCATTAAATTGGTTTACAGATATGTATCATTTGCCGTTATTTATCGTGGAAAATGGTTTTGGGGCTTATGACAAAGTCGAGGCTAATGGTGCAGTACATGATCATTATCGTATTGAATATTTGCGTGAACACATTAAGCAAATGAAGCTGGCTGTTTTGCAAGACGGTGTTGACTTAATGGGCTATACCCCTTGGGGCTGTATCGATTTAGTTTCGGCAGGCACGGGCGAAATGGAAAAACGTTATGGTTTTATTTATGTCGATAAGGACAACAAAGGGAATGGCACGTTAAAACGTAGTCGCAAAGATTCATTTGCATGGTACAAAAAAGTGATTGAGTCAAATGGTGAAGTTTTATAAAAATTCTGATTTATAACCCATTTTATGGATAACAACTTTTTAGGAGAAGCTATGAAAAAAGCGTTAATTATTTGTGCTGCGGGTATGTCTTCATCGTTAATGGCAAAAAAAGCAACCGAATATTTTACCAATAAAAATAAGGCGATTTCAGTTGATGCTGTTTCAGCAACCGAAGGCAGTAGTATGATTAAAAATAGTGATTTTTCCCTGTTTTTAATTAGTCCACAAACAATGATGATGTTAGATAAATTCAAAAAATTGGGCGATGAAGTCGGTAAGCCTGTTGTCAGTATTCCTTTTCAAGCTTATATCCCTACTCCTTCGGGTATTGAACAATTAGCGAAATTGATTGAGGAAAATATCCAATAGTTTTAGATCATTGCTGTTTTCAGTATTGGGCGCCGTTTTTGACCATTTTAGGGTCGGCGCCCGGCGATGTTGCTTAGAGTTTGCCTGATTAGCAAACTAAAGCAACCACACTATTCTTTATCTTTTTAGCTGTTATAGGTGTGGATGATAATGATTAAAAATAAACAACGCGATCTTATTAGCCTATTAGTCGGCTCAAAAAATCAGTTTAAAAGCAGTGCGTTGCTGGCAACTGAGTTATCATTATCCGATAGAACTGTTCGTACTTATCTTAACGATTTGAAAGCATTGATTGAATGTAATGGCGCCAAAATTGTCAGTAAACAAGGCTATGGTTATCAATTGCAAATCTTGGATAGAACGGTGTTTAATTCGTTTTTGATTGAACATCATTTATTAGATCGGCATGAAGAACAAGCCAATATACGAGAAGTCTGTCACCGCAAACACTACATTCTTAATCTGCTATTACTGGAATGTCAAAAAATCGATATTGAAGCATTATCCGAACAGTTATTTATTAGTTCATCACAACTCAATAAAGATATGCTGGAAATAAAAACTCAGCTTCACCCCTTCGAACTGACTTTAAAGAAAAATAAACAGCTGTTTTATGTGGACGGTGCAGAAAAAGCCAAACGTCATTTTATTATGAGCTATTTTTTTCATGAAGAATCCATCAACTTTTTGCAGCGTTTAACTTATTTAAATAAGTTTAGTGATGCAATCAGCTTTGACACGTTAACCATTATTATTTTAGATGAGTGTCGTGAAGCAAACATAAAATTGTCCGATGTGATGATGCAAAATATTGTGTTGCATCTTTCTTTAAGCATTAAACGTTTACAATCTGGTCTGACCATTCAAAATCTGGATATGCCAGAAACAACTAAAAGTTCATTGGAATTTCACGTTGCGAAAAAAATAATTCATCGCATTGAGACAGTAATTGGTTTTGCTTTTCCGAAAGAAGAACAGATGTATTTAACCTTGCATTTGATGAGTAAATCTAACTTTATCCAACAAGATTTAGATGCGCAACTGAGCTTAATGTTAACCGATTTATTACTTAAGATTCAGCTTGAAACAGGCTATCAATTTTTGAAAGATGAGCAATTAAAAAATGGCTTGGTTCAACATTTAAAACCGATGTTAGTAAGGTTAGCGCAAAATATCAAACTTGAAAATCCATTACTTAATGAGATCAAAACCTGCTCGCCCGAATTATTTGACTTAGTTAAGCACTATTTTAAACAACTCCCTAATCTAACTAAGTTAACTGTTTCTGATGATGAATGGGGTTATTTAGCCCTGCACTTTTTGGCTTCCGTTGAAAAACTGAAAAATGCGCAAAAAATGAGAGTATTAATTATCTGTGCAACCGGATTGGGTAGCGCTCAGCTTTTAAAAAATCGGGTCGAGTGTGAATTTGATGAGCGTATTAAAATTATTGATACCCGAGGCTATTATGAAATTGAACCCGACATGTTAAACGAAGTGGATTTTATTATCTCTTCAGTCGATCTTTCTGCCAAAGTCTTTAAAATTCCGGTTTTTCATGTTTCTGTTTTTTTTACTGAAGAAGATGTGCAAAAAATTCGGCGTTATCTTTCTTCACGTCATGTCATAACTTCATCCAATCTGAACTTGATGTCATCGGCTCATATCGTCAATGAAAAAAGTCATTTGTCCTATCTTGAGCAAGTCGTTGAAGAGGTGACTGCTGATTACTTTTATTTTTGCCAATGTCCATTAACGAAAGACGATATTTTAGATCTTTTATTGGAGCGTTTAGCGGTCAATGAAGCCTGTTGTTATAAATCAAAGATGATTAAGCAAATGGCTAAACGAATGACGTTGGGAGATATCTTTTTTAGTCCTAACATTGTGGTACCACATCCTGCTGTTCCTGTCGGAAGATTATCTAAAATGGGGATTGCGCTGATTCCTCATGGGGTCTATTGGGATAAAAACTACCCTGATATTCGCTTTATTTTTCTTATTTCACCGTCTGTTTATCAAAATCCTTCTTTAGCAATGATGACAAAAGCAATCGTCAATTTGATTGATGACTCAGCGATGCAACACCAGTTATTACAATGCCAAACTTTTTCCGAATTTAAATCACTGTTTATTAAACTTATAGAAAAGGGAGCGTAACAATGATTTCAAAAATGAGCTCAGAAGATATTCAACTAGTCGCTTTTAATATTATTTTGCATAGTGGCAATGCCAAAACCAAAATCCATGAAGCCTTTCAGGCAATGCGAACAGCCAAGTTTGACCAGGCTAATCAACTTCTTGAAGAGGCTAATCATGAAATTTTAGCAGCCCATCAATCTCAAACCGAATTACTGCAATCTTATGCCAATGGTATGCAAATCGAAATGGAAATTATTATGGTGCATGCTCAAGACCATTTAATGACAACCATGACAATGCGTGAAATTGCAATTGAGATGTCATTTTTATACCAAAGATGTGATCAGCTATCGGCTAACTAAAGAGGTTAAGCAATGATGATAAACGCCCAATTAGATAAGTCTAAAAAATTGAGTTTAACCAATCTTTATTTTAATCGTTTTTTAGCGATTCGCTACTCGACTGCTTTTTTGCTATTTTTGAATCTTTACTGGGCTGTTTTTTTGCTTGGCTCGAAGTCCTACACCGCTATTTTGCCTATTACGCTTTTTATTTTGGGTGGATTAACCGCTTTTGAACAAGTAAAGCTTTATCGCAATCATGATAACTTTCTACCTTTTGCTAAGTTATTATTTCAAATGATGCTTTTAATGTGTGGCGTATTAGTTATCACCCTTTATACATCTTTATTTCATATCTTTTTTCCATTTTTAAAAGATTCGCAATCTGTTTTAAATACGATCATGGGGCTACTAATTGTGAGCGGTATAATGGCTTTTTTAATGCTTAAAAGATTGGCAAAAATTCAACGTAACGAGGATAAACATTTTAAACGAATCCAAGCTTATGAAGAAATTATTAATTAGATGAGGAAAACAAAATGAATACCGGATTTGTGTTTTTACAAAAGTATTTAATGACACCAATGGCAAAAATATCACAATTTAAAATTGTGCGCGCGGTAATGGCTGCCGGTATGGCATCAGTACCTTTTTCAATTGTTGGCTCTATGTTTTTAGTTTTTAATACCTTGCCAATGACATTCACGGGTTTAGAAGGTTTTTTTGAAAATACGTTTTTTCGGGTCAGTGATCTGTACATGATTGCCAATACCGCTACAATCGGTATTTTAGCGCTCTATTTTAATTTTGTTGTGGGCTATGAATTAACCAAAATTGAAGCGGAAGAGACAGGCTTAAAAGTGAATGCCCTTAACGGTGCAATGTTATCGGCTTTTGCATTTTTTATGACTTTACCGGAATTAGTCATGCAAAATGGGGTGATTACATTATTCAGTGATCAAAGTAACCTTGTGTTTAATGGTCTACGTTTAACGCCTTTTGTGTTTCGCTTAGGCACATCGGGGATCTTTATTGCTATTGTCATGGCAATAGTCGCCACGCATCTTTATTTTTTATGTGTCAGACGAAATTGGGTTGTTAAAATGCCCGAAACCGTACCATTAGGTGTTTCACGCTCCTTTACGGCGTTGATTCCAACGTTTGTTATTGCTTTTTGTATCATTATTTTAAATGGCTTTTTAGTGTTTATGGGGACAGATATCTTTGATATTGTCAGTATTCCGTTTACGTTTGTGACTAACTTAACCAAAAGTTGGTTAGGGATTATGGTTATTCTTTTTTTAATCCATGCATTATGGGTTGTAGGTATTCACGGGGCAAGCATTATTGGGGCATTTATTACGCCAATTATGTTAGCCAATATGACCGAAAATACCGCAGGTGCACATATTCCATTCGCGGGTGAATTTAATAATTCATTAGTCATTTTAGGTGGCTCAGGTTCGACACTGTTAATGACGTTTTTTATTGCTTTTTTTGCTAAATCAAGCCAGTTAAAAATTTTAGGTCGTGCGTCCGCTGTTCCTGCCATATTTAATATTAATGAGCCGATTATTTTTGGTATGCCGATTGTTTATAATCCCTATTTAGCTTTACCTTTCTTTTTAGCACCAATGGCATGTGGAACATTAGGTTACTTTGCTATTAGTTCGGGTATTATGAATCCAATCATTGCTTTAGTTCCTTGGCCGTCACCAATGGGATTAGGCGCCTTTATCGGGACAGGTGGAGATTATAAGGCGGCCATTGTTGCGATACTGTCTGCTATTTTAGCGCTATTTATCTATCTTCCGTTTGTTAAACTTTATGACAATAAATTATTTAAAGAAGAGCAAGGCAAACCAGTTGATGATGTTCAAGAAGTTGTCGAAGCCGATTAAAAATAAACAAGTATAACCGTTTTATCAATTTATAAGTGTTAATTTAAGTCACGATTAATCATTCATTAATCGTGATTTTTTTTGATGAGGTTTTGCAAACTAAAAATTGTGTTGAATTATCAATACGTCCATTAACAATCACTGAACATAATTTACTCAATGCATGAATCTTCTATGCTATATTCATCTATTCCTCCACTTCAATTTTTGACTCGCTTTTCACATTAATAATAACGATGCCTAGCGACAAAAGTGGGGAAGTTATCATGTATTTAGCAGGAGGTGTTGTATGTCCTATTTGAAAAATCTGTTCATTAAGTATTGCTGTTTTGCTTTGTTTTTATTGGTATCTCAGCAAGTGCTTGCTGTTGAAACTCATCAACTAAAATTAGAAGCAGGTGCAGTTGCTTCACCGGATAATTATGGTGCTATGGCAGCGAAGGAAATACTTGAAAAAGGTGGAAATGCAGCCGATGCCGCCGTGGCTACTGCATTTACCCTTGCCGTGACCTATCCTGAGGCTGGCAATATTGGCGGTGGTGGATTTATGACACTTTGGATGGATGGAAAACCTTATTTTATCGATTATCGTGAAGTTGCCCCCCATAATGCCTATAAAACCATGTTTTTAGGTAGTAATAATGAAGTGATCTCTGGTTTAAGTCTTTATTCTCATCAAGCTTCTGGTGTACCGGGTACGGTTGCCGGTATGTGGGCTGTTCATCAACGCTTTGGTCAATTAACCTGGCAAGAAGTGATGGCGCCAGCAATCCGCCTTGCTAATGAGGGTTTTATTGTCCCACCGCAACTTATTGAACGTTATAAAGAAGCGGTTGTGACTGCGCCAAACAACGGTTATTTTAAGCAATATTTTGGTAATATGAAAACCAATAAACTATTTAAACAACCTGAATTAGGTAACGTCTTAAATAAAATAGCGCAGTTTGGTCGTGACGGATTTTATAAAGGGGAAACAGCCAAACTGATCGCCCAACAAATGAAAAACAATAATGGTTTTATTACTGAATGTGATTTAGCAAATTATCAGATTAAATGGCGTGATCCTTTGATTGCCAATTGGCATGATATGCAAATCGTAACCGCTCCCCCACCAAGTTCAGGTGGCATTGGGCTGGTTCAACTATTATTAATGAAGCAAGTATTAGCTGATATGTTTAAGGATATTAAGCCCAATTCTGCGCAATATATCCATTTATTAGCAGAAATTGAAAAACGTGTTTTTGCTGATCGCGCCGAATACATGGGCGATCCTGATTTTATCAGTGTCCCCGTTGCAAAACTTATCGATCAACAATATTTAGTTGAACGTGCCAAACAAGTTAATCCTATTACGATTTCGAAAACTGAGCAAGTGAAACCGGGTTTAGACTGGCAACATGAAAAGTTACAAACAACGCATTTTTCAATTGTTGATAAGTGGGGAAATGCAGTATCAAATACTTATACGTTAAATGGTTGGTTTGGTTCGGCTATTATTGTCAAGGGTACAGGTATTTTACTTAATAATGAAATGGATGATTTTAGTAGCAAGCCCGGTATTGCTAATCAATTCGGTGTGGTGGGAAATGATGCAAATGCCATCGAACCCAATAAACGTCCATTGTCATCCATGTCTCCAACCCTATTTATCAAAAATAATAATGTAGAAATGGTGATAGGTACCCCTGGTGGTTCGCGCATCTTCACATCTATTTTTCAAGTCGTGGCTAATGTTTATGATAATAAGATGTCATTAAAAGATGCAGTGGATGCGGTACGTTATCACCACCAATTATTGCCGAACAATGTGATTTTTGTTGAGCGGTTTCAAACAACTGTACCGAATTTGTTTAAAAAAGAGTTAGAAAACATGGGATATCGCTTCGTGCAACAAGATTTTAGCGGAGATATTCAAGTGATTAAAATTCATAATAATAAACCAGAAGCCGTGTCAGATATTCGTGGTAGAGGTCAAGCGATTATCGTCAATTAGAGGATAAATTTAAGATTACATTAATAATCAATGTCTTGGGTAAATTGTGCTATCAATGATTAGGATTAAACTTAGATTTTTTCTAGATAAGTATGGTAAAAAGTAAATAAAAAGCCCGTCTCATTGACGGGCTTTTTATCGCGATTTGAAGATAATTATTCTGCAATAATTTCAACAATAATTTTAGCAAAAGCTTCGCTGTGTACTTGGAATAACACTTCAAACTCACCTGTGTTACGTAATACACCATTTGGTAAGCGAACTTCGCTTTTTGATACTTCAATACCACGAGCTTTAACCGCATCAGCGATATCACGTGTACCGATAGAACCAAATAAACGACCTTCATCACCAGCTTTAGAAGTAATAGTCACTTTACCAAGTGCATTAATTTCAGCAACGCGCTCTTCTGCGGCTTTTAATGTCTCAGCAAGTTTTGCTTCTAATTCAGCACGACGCGCTTCAAAGAATTCGATATTCTTTTTAGTCGCAGGTACTGCTTTACCTTGTGGAATCAAAAAGTTACGCGCATAACCCGCTTTAACATTAACTTGATCACCTAAGCTGCCTAAATTAGCAACTTTATCGAGTAGAATAATTTGCATTATATGTTCCCTCTGTTGCTAATTACTGATGGTTGTCAGTATATGGTAATAATGCCAAGTAACGAGCGCGTTTGATAGCGCGAGCTAATTGACGTTGATATTTTGCGCTAGTACCAGTAATACGACTTGGTACGATTTTACCACTTTCAGTGATATAGCTTTTTAATAAAGAAACATCTTTATAATCAATTTCTTTAACGCCTTCTGCAGTAAAACGGCAGAATTTGCGACGACGGAAATAACGTGCCATTTGGCTATTCTCCTAATAGTTTAATTTGGTCAGCATGTAACACAAGTTGACTTGTTTGATTACGTTTAGTGTGTGTACTAATAAAGCCACTCACTAATACTTTGCTGCCTTTTTTTATGTAACTTAACTCTTGTTGTCCGCTGGCAATAACGGGCATTATACACCATGCTTGCCTTGTGAGTTCTGCTTCAATTTGTTCAGAAACATGTTCTAAATAAAATTGGCAGTGTGACACTCCACTTGGACTGATTTTTCTTATCGGGGTCTTGGTAACAATACCCGATAACACCAAACGATTATTCTTCGGAATCATCGTCCATGTTTACTTCGCTAAAATCTTCTTCAGCGTTACGACGCTCATCTTTAGCTTTTAACATTGGTGAAGTTTCAGTTACAGCATGTTTAGTACGCATAATTAAACTGCGAATGACTGCATCATTGAAACGGAAGTTATCTTCAAGCTCGTTAACAGCTTCTTGAGTCGCTTCAACATTCATTAACACATAATGTGCTTTGTGCAGTTTTTCGATAGGATAGGCTAATTGACGACGACCCCAATCTTCTAAACGATGAATTTTTCCACCGTCAGTCGTTAATGTACCAGTATAACGTTCGATCATACCCGGTACTTGTTCACTTTGATCTGGGTGAACCATAAAAACAATTTCGTAATGACGCATTATCGCTCCCTACGGATTAATCAGCTTTCTGTCGGGGCAACCGCAACCCATTGAAAGCAAGGAACATGAAAATTTGGCGGTTGAAATCGACGGGGCATTATATATCAACTGACCTTAATTGACAAATGAATATGTTAAGTTTAATAAATTTTTGTGCCAGACTAATACTGATGATAATTGTTTGATAACAATAAATTTATGGAATACTTCACGCAAATTCTTAAATAATTCTTGATAAGTCTAATCATATTTTCATTCTTGGCTTTCTTTACCAATTAAAAAGGTCACCCTTTGGTGACCTGAATATAGCAAAACATTTATTGTTTATCTTTATGTTGTAATCTTATTTTGCCGCTTTTACGGCTAAGCCTAACTGCCATACTGCCATTGCATAATAGCTACTGTGATTATAACGGGTAATGACATAAAAATTAGGTAATCCATACCAGTATTGATAATGATTCCCCATATCAAGCCTTAACAAGCTAACCTGTTTATTGCCATCTAATGTGCTTTGTGGTTTCAATCCTGCTTTGGCCAATCTTTCGATCGAATATTTGGTACTAAACCCTGTTTCAAGCGATAATGCCTGTCCATCGGCTTTTACAGCCACTTTTTTCCCTTTTTGCCAACCATAGGCTTTAAAATAGTTGGCAACGCTGCCAATTGCATCTACGGGATCCCACAAATCAACATGACCGTCATGATTAAAATCCACCGCATGATTTCTAAATGCTGATGGCATAAATTGACCGTACCCCATTGCCCCAGCAAATGATCCATTTAAATCAAAAGGATCAACACCTTCATCTCGACACATAATTAAGTAATCTTCTAACTCTTTAGCAAAATAGGCCGAGCGTCTTGGGTAATAAAAAGCAAGTGTCGAGAGTGCGTCAATAATTTTTGTTTTTCCCATGACTCTACCCCACCCTGTTTCAACACCAATAATACCGACAATAATTTCAGGTGGAACACCATACTCTTTATAAGCTTGCGCTAACTCTTTTTCATATTTATGCCAGAACTCTACTCCTCTTGGCAGATTGCTAGGCGTGATAAATTTATTTTTATAGCGGATCCAAGCACCATTAGGGCCAGTCGAAGGTCCCGATTGTGGTGCTTGTTTGTCCATTAAATTTATAACCCAATCAAGTTTTGTGGTTTGTGCTAGTACTTCTCGAAGTTGTTCCCGATCAAAGCCATGTTTATTGACCATTTTATCGATAAACTTTTCTTGTTCAATAGCCAATGGCGCATCGTTGACAATGACAAGATCATGCTCTTTTTCAAGATAAACACCACCCGATACATTTGATTGACCTCGATGTTGTTGCATCGGCGATGTCGTCGAGTTGTTACTTTGGCAAGCAACAAGTAACCATACCATACTGAATAAAATGACAATACGTTGCATAACCCATCCACATTTAAAGAGTTAAATAATAAACAGCATAATAATGTATTTCATGCTATTCAACAATGTTTTGACAAGGTTGCCCTTGAGAAATTTGCTTGATATTGGTTAATGTGGTTTCGGAGATATTCAATAAGGCTTCTTGCGTTAGAAAAGCTTGATGCCCTGTAAAAATCACATTATGACACGATGATAATCGACGGAACACGTCATCTAAAATAACATCATTCGATTTATCTTCAAAAAAGAGGTCTCGTTCATTTTCATAAACATCCATTCCTAATGCACCAATTTTGGTTTGCTTTAAGGCATCGATTGCGGCTGTCGCATCAAGTAATCCACCACGACTGGTGTTAATAATCATGACGCCATTTTTCATTTTTTTAAATGAATCTTTATTAAGTAGATGATAGTTTTCAGGGCTCATTGGACAGTGAAGCGTAATCACATCAGATTTTGCATAGAGTTCATCAAGTTGGACATATTGCGCACCTAATTCGACTGCAATATCATTTGGAAAAGGATCATAAGCTAAAATATTCATACCAAAACCTTTTAGGATTCGGATCACTGCTTGTCCAATTTTACCAGTACCAATCACGCCTGCGGTACGATTATGCATGTTAAATCCAGTTAAGCCATCAAGGGCAAAATTCGCATCGCGAGTCCGTTGGTAGGCTTTGTGAGTACGTCGATTAAGCGTCATCATGAGTGCAACGGCATGTTCGGCTACTGCTTCAGGTGAATAAGCCGGTACACGGACAACCGTAATGCCTAATTTTTTGGCTTCAGCGATATCAACATTATCAAATCCTGCACAACGTAACGCTAAGATTTTTACCCCACAATGCGCAAGTTTTTGTAAAACGGTTTTATCAACTTCATCATTAACAAATACACAAACGGCATCATAACCTTGTGCTGTGACTGCTGTTTTATGACTGAGTTTATGATCATAATATTCGATATTAAAACCAAATTTTTTATTGGCAATCTCTAAATGTTCTTTGTCATAGTGTTTACTACTGAAAACCGCAATTTTGATTGAATGTTTCATTTTTTTGCACCTCTGTTCATGGTGATTAACGCATGTTTAGTTGTCTCTGTTTTTTATAGTTTTATTAAAACTATACAGACATTGTAAACCTAAATAAAATAATTTCAGCTCAATGCTATTATGAATGAATTGTTTGCTTTGACCTTAGTGATTATTTTGACAATGATATGTTATGATAGCACTTTGCTAAAAAACTAACCAATAATGTTAAATAATGAATAGAAAGCAAGACTCCATTGTTAAGACCATTTTCACGACTAAAATGCTAATATGTATTTTTACTGGATTCGCATCAGGCCTACCTTTTTATCTTTTATTGCAATTATTACCCGCTTGGCTTGATAGTGAAGGAGTCAATATCAAAACAATTGGCGCGTTTACTTTAACTCAAATACCTTATATTTTTAAGTTTGTTTGGGCACCCTTTATGGATAACATCGCTTTATTTAATTTGGGACGACGCCGTGGATGGATGTTTATTTCACAAATTATATTAGTGATTTCCATTGCCAGTCTAGGATGCTTTTCTCCTTCGTTAAACATCTGGTTGATTGCAAGTATTTCATTCATTATTGCTCTCTTTTCTGCCACGCAAGATATTTCACTTGATGCTTTTCGACGTGAATTATTGTCAGACCAAGAGTTAGGATTAGGTAATAGTATTCATACTAATGCTTATCGTATAGCAGGTCTAGTCCCTGGCTCGCTATCATTAATTTTATCCAGCTATTTGCCTTGGAGCAGTGTTTTTATTATTACAGCACTCTTTATGATTCCAGCTGTTATTATGACGCTTTTAGTTAAAGAACCTCAGAGTTATACCCCTAAAACCCATTCCATTGAAGATATTATTATTAAACCCTTTAGTGAATTTATTACACGTAATGGAGTGATTAAAGCGCTTTTGATTTTAGCCTTTATTTTCTTATATAAATTAGGTGATAGTATGGCAACCTCGTTAGCAACGCCTTTCTATCTACAAATGGGATATGATCGATTAGATATCGGTTTAATTGCTAAAAATGCATCGTTATGGCCAAGTGTATTTGGTGCTTTAGTCGGTGGAATTTTAATGATAAAAATTGGCATCAATCGAGCACTTTGGTGTTTTGGCTTTGTACAAGTTGTCTCAATATTAGGTTTTGCTTGGCTTTCAATTGAAGGCCCTTTTACTGAAATCGCCCTTTTCCAGAAAGTTTTATTAGCACTTGTAATTGGATTTGAAGCCCTTGGTGTTGGACTTGGATCCTCTGCTTTTGTTGCTTTTATTGCAAAAACTACTAACCCACTTTATACCGCAACGCAATTTGCATTATTTACCAGTATTGCATCCATTCCTAGAACGTTAATTAATGCTACTACTGGTATCCTTGTTGAAGATTTAGGATGGACATCCTTTTATGGTTTATGTACGATTCTTGCTATACCAGGAATGTTATTACTTTTTGTAGTTGCGCCATGGAATAAAAAAACTTAGGAGAGAATATGGATCAATTAACTCAAGCATTAAATTTTCGGCATGCATGTAAAAAGTTTGATGAAACGAAAAAAATCGCTCAGGCTGATATGGAATACATTTTAGAAGCGGGTCGATTATCACCGTCTTCTTTCGGTATTGAGCCTTGGCATTTTGTCGTTGTGGATAATGATAAAATCAAAACGGAATTACGTGCTGCTTGTTACAATCAAGAACAGGTAACTAGTTGTTCACATTTTGTCATTGTGCTTTATCGTAAAGCCAATAATTTTACATTACAAAGTGAATATTTGCGTCGTACCGTCGCCCGTGGATTACCGAATGCTAATGATCAAACTGCAATCGATACGGCAAGTCAATATTTCATCAATTTTTATGAGCATGGTTTAGCAAATGGATTAACCGTTAATCATTGGTCAGAAATGCAAGATTATCTTGCTTGTGCCAATATGCTAACAGCGGCAGCGTATCGAAGTATTGATTCGTGTGCTATTGGGGGATTTGAATACGACAAAATTGTGCAAATACTTGAAAAATATATGCCGCAATTTAGTGCTGAATCTTATGGTATTGGACTTGGTTTAGCGTTTGGTTATCGATTAAAAGAGCCAACAGCAAAAATTCGCTGGCCACTAAAAGATCTTACAACGTATTTATAAAATTAAAAAAAACTTCCGTGCCTAATGGCGACGGAAGGAACAAAATGAAAAAAACAACACCGAATTTATTTAACCGATTGGTATAAGGTTTCGGCATCTGTTGATGCCGAATCCATAATAAACACCACGCCAGATAAAATATTGCCAATTTGTGGATCGGTAATATTTTGTTGTAATGACGTTAATATTTCTTGCGCCCAATTGATTTTTCGTAGTACGGCTTCTACGTTTTCTTTTGAAGGATTATTCACTTTCATTTCCCTCCATCTTGCTAGGATTTCATCTTTAAAAATAATGAATAATAGTTATCAAAATAAGTAACAGGTTTTGAATAAGAAAAAAACACATTTTAAAGGCAAAAAAGATAAAAATAAAACAAATGTTGTTTTAAAAAACTTAAATTCAATTAAAAAAACCGAAAAGAAAAAGATAATCGCATTTTAACCAATTAAATAAATATATTGTGTCTACCTATCGCTACAATAATCAATTTTTTTGCCAGAATGAGATCAATAATGATAGACTTGTGAGCCAGAAATATCGTTAATATCAATTGGTAGACTGTTTGTTGGCTGTCAGTAATTAAAAAATTTTCTGCACGAAAATTGACAATAAGATGCCAGAACAAAAATGAGTAAGGATTTTAAAGATGAAGACTAAACATGTACGTTTGTTAATACTGGGTTCTGGTCCAGCTGGATATACCGCAGCGGTGTATGCCGCACGTGCTAACCTTTCCCCTACCTTAATTACCGGATTACAGCAAGGCGGACAGCTTACCACTACAACAGAACTCGAAAATTGGCCAGCAGGTGCACCTGATTTAACAGGCCCTGAATTAATGGTCAAAATGCGAGAACATGCCGAACGATTTAATACAGAGATTATTTTCGATCAAATTGATCGTGTCGATTTTAGCAGTAAGCCTTATAAGCTTTATGGCAGTGAAACAGAATATCATTGTGATGCATTGATTATTGCAACGGGTGCGTCTGCCCAATATCTAGGCTTGCCTTCTGAAGAAGCTTTTAAAAGTAAAGGGGTATCAGCTTGTGCGACTTGTGATGGATTTTTCTATCGTAATCAGAAAGTGGCTGTCGTCGGTGGCGGTAATACAGCTGTCGAAGAAGCACTTTACTTAGCTAACATTGCAAGTGAAGTTCACTTAATTCATCGTCGTGATACCTTTAGAGCAGAAAAAATATTAATGAATAGATTGCACGAAAAGGTACAACAAGGAAAAGTGATTTTACATACTCATCGCATTGTTGATGAAATTTTGGGCGATAATATGGGCGTAACGAGTGTCAGGTTACTCAGTACTCAAGATCCCAATATCAGTGAAGAAGTCGCTGTCATGGGCGTTTTTATCGCCATAGGTCATAAACCAAATACCGAGATTTTCGAAGGACAGCTTGAGTTAAAAAATGGTTATATCAAAGTCAAATCCGGTACTGAAGGGCGAGCAACACAAACCAGTGTCGAAGGAATTTTTGCAGCAGGCGATGTGATGGATCACTTTTATCGGCAAGCCATTACTTCGGCAGGTACGGGTTGTATGGCGGCATTGGATGCAGAGCACTATTTAGATAATTTAAAATAAAAAAATATTGATATTCATGTCATTAGATAAACAACGTCAAACTTATTTATTAAATTGGCTAAAGCAGCATGCAAAAGGATATCAATCTGACTTGCGTGCCTCGACTTTAACCGGCTTTTTGTTAACCATTTTTGTGATCTTTCAAGCGGCTTTGTTAGCGACGATCTTACAAAAGTTAATTATTGAGCAACACAGATTTTTTGACATTTTGCCTTATTTTGGTTGTTTGGTTATTGTGTTTTTAGTCCGCGCTGGTTTACTTTATTTACGAGAAAAAATTAATTTTATTTTAGGCAAAAAAGTTAGAAAACAGATTCGTCATCAATTAATCAATCAGCTTGAAAAATTGGGCCCTGCCTATCTAAATCGAAGCACCACCGGTGCATGGAGTACATTAATTATTGAACAAGTTGATAATCTCCAAGATTTTTTTGCCCGCTATTTACCGCAAATGCGTTTAGTGAGTATGGTACCTATTTTAATTTGTATCGCAATTTTCCCTTTTAATTGGGCTGCTGCACTGATTTTACTCGCTACAGCCCCATTAATTCCGATTTTTATGATTTTAGTGGGTATGGGTGCTGCGGATATTAATCGTCGCCACTTTAAAGCATTGAGTTATCTAAGCGGTCATTTTTTAGATCGATTAAAAGGTCTAAATACCATTCGGCTGTTTAATCAAGGCGAAAAACAAGCTCAAGAGATTAAGCGTGCATCCGAAGATTTTCGCGTTAAAACGATGCAAGTTTTAAAAGTCGCTTTTTTGTCTTCTGCCGTTTTAGAGTTTTTCACCTCGATTTCAATCGCCATTGTGGCGGTATATTTTGGATTTTCTTATTTAGGCGAGTTTGATTTTGGTTCTTATAATGGCACAGTCACGCTTTTCGCTGGTTTTTTTGCGTTAATTTTGGCGCCAGAATTTTTTCAGCCTTTACGTGATTTAGGCACTTATTATCATGCGAAAGCCGAAGCTATTGCTGCCGCTGATAATATTGAATCTTTTTTAAATGATGAAAATTCATCAATAAATGCTGAACATCAAGTAAAATCGATTCCCTTTAATGAGCCATTAAAATCTATTGAAGCAGATAACTTAATCGTGTTATCCAATGAGCGACATCCTATTGTTGGCCCTTTATCATTTTCGCTAAAGGCACCTTTTAAATTAGCATTAATAGGAACCAGTGGCGAGGGGAAAAGTTCGTTGATGCAAGTTTTACTTGGTTTTTTGCCTTATCAAGGTTCATTAAAAATCAATGGGATTGAGTTTAATCAGTTAAATATCACTGATTGGCAAAAACAAGTCAGTTGGATTGGTCAACATCCCTATCTTTTAAATAGTTCTGTACGAGATAATATTTTACTTGGTAATCCGCTTGCCAGTAATGAAGAACTTCAAGCCGTCATTTGTAAAGCACAGCTTATTGACGTTGTAGCTAAACTGCCCGAAGGATTAGATACCCTTATTGGCGAAGATGCTATCCGTTTATCGATTGGACAAGCACAGCGCGTGGCTTTAGCCAGAGCGATGCTAAAGTCTTGCCAATTATTGATTTTAGATGAACCTACAGCAAGCTTAGATCAAGAAACAATTAATCATTTAGAACGACATAATATTGCCCCTAATACGATTACAATTACCCATCAGTCGGACGATATGCAGTACGCAGATCAAGTTTGGCAACTGACTCATGGTCAATTAAATTGTAACGTTAAGGAGATCACATGCTAGCGATTTTGCGTCCATACATTGCTCTGTATAAACACTATTTTTGGCAAATCTTAATTGGTTTATCTTTATCGATTCTCACCCTGTTTGCAAGTGTGTTTTTGCTCTCTTTATCTGGCTGGTTTTTAGCGTCGACCGCTTTTGTGGGGGTAGCTGGTTTGTATTCTTTCAATTATATGCTTCCTGCTGCTGGGGTTCGGGCAGCAGCGATTACCCGAACGGCAGCACGCTATATGGAGCGTTTAGTTGATCATAATACAACCTTCAAAATTCTTGCTTACTTAAGGACATTAGCTTTTCGCAAACTATTACCATTAAGTGCCAATCAATTAGCACAATATCAAAAAGCGGATCTGCTTAATCGATTTATTGTCGATATTGATGCGCTTGATCACCTTTATTTAAAACTTTTTTCACCCATTGTAACTGCATTGATAATGATCGCAATTTTATTTATCGGATTAAGTTACATTAATCTACCTATTGCGCTCATCATTACCATTATTCTCACGCTGACTTTGCTTACTGTACCTGTGATTTTTTATTATGCCGGTAAACAATTAGGCGAGACATTGGCAAAACAGCAAAGCGATTATCGTTCACAACTGATTAGCTATTTACAAGGACAAGCTGAACTCACTTTATTTAATGCCCAAGCAAAGTATCGTGATAAACTTGATGAACTTGAATCACAGTGGCTTAGTAATCAACAACGTCAATCAACGTTAATGGCGCTATCGAGTGCATTAATTTTATTAATCTCAGGTTTTTTAACACTGCTGGTATTATGGCTGATCACTCAATATACACTTTCGCCATTAGTTGCCTTATTTGTCTTTGTTTGTCTTGCCAGTGCAGAAATTTTAATGCCCATTCCTAATGCCTTTATATTTTTAGGGCAAGTCATCGCATCGGCATCCCGTATAACGGCTATTTTTAGTCAAACACCTGAAATTACCTTTGTGAAAGAAGGTAAAACACTTGATTTGACAATGGCTAAATTACACTTTGATAAAGTTAATTTTAGTTATCCAAATCAACCTTTTATCATATTAAAAGATTTTTCGTTAACGGTTGAATCTGGTGAGCATATTGGGTTGATTGGTAAAACCGGCTCTGGTAAATCAACACTGCTCAATTTGATTAATCGCATTTGGGAACCCAATTCGGGGTCAATCTATTTGAATGATACACCTATTAACCAGTTGGATGAAAAAACACTTCGCCAAGCTATTGCTGTCGTTCCGCAAGTTATTACCATTTTTAGCGATACGTTACGGCAAAATTTGCTGATTGGTAATGAGCAGGCTACCGATCAGCAATTGATAGATGTTTTGCATCAAGTTGAGCTGGATAAATTACTTATTACGGAAAAAGGTCTCGATTTACTTATTGGGCAAGGTGGGCGTGCGTTATCGGGTGGTGAAATTCGCCGTATTGGGATTGCTCGAGCATTACTGCATCATTCACCCTTGATTTTAATGGATGAACCAACCGAAAGCTTGGATCAACAAACGGAACAGCAGATCATTAAACTTATCCAACAATCCTGTAAAGGTAAAACTTTACTTATGGTAACACATCGTTTAATTGATAATCCGTTATTTGATCGAGTAATTTCGCTCTAACTTAGCGTGTAACATAGTGTTATTATTTATATGTTTTTTAGGATAAATTTTTAGAGAACGTACATTTTGTGACTGTTTAACATTTTAAACAGTCAAACTTGAATAAGTGACAAACCAGTTAAGATGTTTAAATTTTTTGTAAGATAACTTTTGCCTAATGGTTATCTACACTGCAATTTTTAAAATATGTTATACTAGTGCTTTATTTAGATTGATAGAGAGTTTATTTTGCAACAGTCATTACAAGATTTCATTACAGATAAAATTGATGATTTAAAAGGCAAGGATATTGTCATTCTTGATGTGAAAGGTAAATCAAGTATTACTGATTATATGGTCATTTGCACCGGTACATCAAATCGTCACGTGTCTTCAATTGCAGGGCATTTAATTGATGAAGCTAAAAAGCATGGGTATCTTGTTTTAGGTAGTGAAGGACAAAGTGATGCTGACTGGGTTGTTGTCGATATGGATTCTGTGATTGTGCACATCATGCAAGAAGAAAGTCGTCAACTTTACGAACTTGAAAAACTTTGGGGTTAATTAGGTGAAAATACAGCTCATTGCTGTAGGCACTAAAATGCCTAATTGGGTCACAACAGCTTTTGATGATTATCGCTTTCGTTTTCCGAAAGATATGCCTTTAGAATTAATCGAAATACCGGCAGGAAAACGTACTAAAAATGCCGATATCGTTCGTATTTTAGATAAAGAAGGCGAATCGATGCTTAGTGCTTGTGGCAAAGGTAACCGTATTGTCACGCTAGACATTCCCGGTAGACCTTATACTACTCATAATTTAGCCGAGCAATTGGAACGTTGGAAGACAGATGGACGTGATGTCAGTTTATTAATTGGTGGGCCTGAAGGACTTTCACCAGCTTGCAAAGCAGCAGCAGAACAAAGCTGGTCATTATCCCCCCTTACCTTACCTCATCCTCTTGTTCGAGTTATTGTGGCTGAAAGCCTGTATCGAGCTTGGAGTTTAACCACTAATCATCCTTATCATCGTGAATAATGACAGAGTTTATCATGAGTGAAATTATCTTAGATCTGCAAGTAGCAACAACGCAAACTGATCGCCTTCCCACTGAACAACAAATCATGCAGTGGCTAAACGTTATTCTGCCTCAATTTATGGATCAAGCAGAAATAACGATTCGTATTGTTGATGAAGCTGAAAGCCAACAATTAAATCATACCTATCGACAAAAAAATAAACCGACCAATGTGTTATCTTTTCCTTTTGAGTCGCCAATTGATATTGAAGTGCCACTTTTAGGTGATCTCATTATTTGTAAACAAGTCGTCGAAAAAGAAGCACAAGAACAACATAAATTATTAATTTCGCATTGGGCTCACATGATAGTGCATGGCTGTTTGCATTTACTCGGTTATGATCATATTGTTGACGAAGAAGCAGAAGAAATGGAAAGTATCGAAATTGATATTATGAAACAGTTAGGATTTGATGATCCTTATCAACCCATTGACTAATTAAAACAAATCATTACACTATTCTCATTCAATTTATAATTCACATTAACTAAGCTGAGTATAAGAATAATTTACATCATGCAAAATAACTAAGGAATCAAGCAAATGAGTGATGATAATCACCGGAGCCCTAAAAAAGGGTTTACTTTATGGTTAAGTCAGTTATTCAATTCAGAGCCCAAAGATAAAGAAGAACTGATTGAAGTAATTCGTGAAGCCGAAGAAAACGAACTGATTGATCCTGATACTCTCGACATGATCGAGGGAGTAATGGATATTGCAGAACAGCGTGTTCGCGATATTATGATTCCTCGTTCTCAAATTGTAACAATTAAAGATAATTACACGCTTGATGAGTGTTTGAATATTATTTCTGAACATGGACACTCTCGTTATCCTGTCATAAGTGAAGATAGAGATCACATTGAAGGTATTTTGTTAGCTAAGGATCTTCTTATGTTTATTCGTCAAGGTGTGGATAATTTTGATCTGAAAAAAATTTTACGCCCTACTGTTGTTGTGCCAGAAAGCAAACGTGTTGATCATATGTTGAAAGAGTTTCGAATGGAACGCTATCATATGGCTATAGCTATCGATGAATTTGGTGGTGTTTCGGGCTTAGTCACCATTGAAGATATTTTAGAGTTGATTGTTGGTGATATCGAAGATGAATTTGATGAGATTGAAGATCGTGATATTCGTCGCTTATCCCCTCAAGTCTATACTGTTCGAGCACTGACACCTGTTGAAGACTTCAACGATGTTTTTAAAACCGATTTTAGTGATGAAGAAATGGATACCATTGGGGGGTTAGTCATGCAACATTTTGGGCGTTTACCCTTACGAGGCGAAAGTATCACTATTGAAGGTTATCAATTTAAAGTGACCATTGCCGATCGTCGACGGATCATTCAGCTTCATGTCACTATTCCTGAAGGGGCAACCGTTCCTAATCTAGAGTTACCTGAAAATGCTTAAACATCTGGCATTAGCTATAATTTTCGGGAGTATCGCTGTTTTCAGCTATGCTCCTTTTCATATTTGGCCTTTAGCATTTATATCCTTTGCAGGACTGTTATGGCTCATAGCTAATAAGTCTAAAAAGCAAGCGATGCTGATAGGGCTTTGCTGGGGAATCGGCTATTTTACAGCCGGTGTGCATTGGATTTATATTAGTATTAAACAGTACGGCGAATTACCATCATCTGTGGCATTAATCATTTTAGGATTTTTGATCCTTTACCTGTCACTTTATCCAATGCTTTTTGCGCTATTACTTAGCTGCTTAAAACGATTTGCACCGCCGTTTTCATTGAAACAGCTAGTCTTTGCTGCTCCTATTTTTTGGCAATTAACTGAATTTTTACGTGGTTATATTTTAACTGGTTTTTCATGGCTTGAGTTAGGTTACAGTCAACTTGACAGCCCATTACGAGCTTATTTTCCCCTTATTGGTATAAATGGTGTGACATTATTAACCACCATTTTAAGTGGTTTAATAACATATTGTTTGTTTAGACTTAAACAAAAAGCTTTCACAAAGCACTTTTTTGGTGCATTAATTGCACTTTTTGCGTTCTCGATTGCACCATTTTTATTCAATCAGATTAATTGGACTAAGGTAGATAAACACCGAGTGGCTAATTTTGCGTTGATACAAGGTAATATAGCACAATCATTACGGTGGACTCATCAACAACTAAATCAAACTATTGATACCTATACCAAATTGACCAAAGCAAACTTTGGAAAAGATAAAATCATTATCTGGTCAGAAGCCAGTATTACAGATTTTGAAATAAATCAACAGTCATTATTGCAGTATCTTGATAATCAAGCCAGAGCAAATGAGACAGAAATCGCCGTTGGTATCATCGATTATCGTTTCAATGGAGGAAGATATGATGATGACGGTAATGTTTATAATACGCTACTGGTATTAGGTGATAAAACACCTTATGAATATCCAACCAATAATCGGTATCAAAAACACCACTTAGTGCCATTTGGTGAATTCACTCCATTGGAAGCCGTACTTAAACCGATTACGAATCTATTGGGTATTCCCATGTCATCGATGCAATCAGGTGACATAAAGCAAGCACCATTAATAATGAAAGGGTTTAAATTTACTACTGTGATTTGTTATGAAGTGATTTTGTCTGATTTAATGTGGCAAAATTTTTCAGCTGATACTGACTTTTTACTGACCGTTTCTAATGATGCTTGGTTTGGTAACAGTATTGGGCCTAAGCAACATCTTCAAATGGCACAAGCCAGAGCATTAGAGTTTGGTCGTCCTTTGATAAGGAGTACCAATAATGGCATCACAGCCATTATCGATCATCATGGTAAAATCATCCAACAATTACCCCAATTTGAAACATCAGTGTTATCTCAAACCTTATCCCCTACAATCGGTTTAACACCTTATGCAAGATGGGGAAACAGACCTTATTTAATTATCATGCTTCTTATGACACTTCCTTTTTTTATAAAAAAAAGGAAGTGATGTTGAGACTGGCATAATTATTGCTTAAATCTAACTAATTCTGATTAAAATTACTTCGTTCAGTTGTGACAAAATTTTGGTCACAATTGTTCGCATCTAGCTCCAATGATATATAAATAAACAGTAAAAAGTACTTTTATAGTAAAAAATAAGTTATAATATACGCCCTTTGTAAAAATATTAAATATATTTAATATGATACAAATTAAACAGTAGGAGATGAGTATGAACATAAAAACAAAATTAACCAAATTAGTGTTATCATTTGCAATGTTAGGTCTAATAAGTGGTTCAGCAGTTGCTGAAGAACTGACTGGCACATTAGCCAAAATTAAAGATAGTGGTGTGATTGTTGTTGGTCATCGTGAATCTTCTATTCCATTTTCCTACTATGGTAAAAACCAAGAAGTGATTGGCTATTCACAAGATTACTCTAACTTGATTGTTGACGCCGTCAAAAAAGAGTTAAATATGCCTGATCTTAAAGTAAAATATTTACCGGTTACCTCTAAGACACGTATACAATTACTGAATAACTACACATATGATTTTGAATGTGGTTCAACAACCAATAATCTTGAGCGTCAAAAAACGGTTGGTTTTTCAAATAGCATCTTTATTGTTGGTACACGTTTTTTAGTTAAAGCGGATAGCAATATCAATAGTATTGAAGACCTTAAAGGTAAGAACGTTGTAACTACAGCTGGAACAACGTCAGAAATTCGTTTAAATCAAATCAACAATAAGGAAAAATTAAATATTCGTATTATTACACCAAAAGATCATGGTGATGCTTTTAATGCGCTTGAAACCGGTCGAGCAGCAGCATTTTTAATGGATGATGCATTATTAGCAGGAGAGCGTTCTCGTGCCATTAATCCAAGTGAATGGAAAATTATTGGCGAACCACTTTCATATGAATCTTATGGTTGTATGTTAAGAAAAGGTGATGTCCAATTTAAGCAATTAATGGATAAAGCAATTGCTGATGCTCAAACATCCGGAAAAGCATTAGAATCATATAACAAATGGTTCACTCAACCAGTGCCACCAAAAGGGGCCAATATGGAACTTGAAATTTCACCAAAAATGGTTGAGTTATTTGCAAATCCTAATGATAAAGCATTAGATTAACACTTTTCTTCTCTTTCTAATCCCATGTACTAAATGTGAAAACATTTAGTACATAATCTAATTTATGTGAATTAAATATATTATGAGTTTTAATCGAATACTAGCTTTGGAACCTTTTACAGCCTTTTGGAAACATCTTTGTGATTCCATAATGAGCTTTAATTGGATGCTATTTTTTGAACCGACACCTTATGGAGACGGTATTTACTTAAACTGGCTACTCGATGGCGTTTTTGTGACAGTTTCGTTAGCAATCACCGCATGGATCATTGCATTTATACTAGGATCATTGGTTGGTATTTGCCGAACATTAGACAACAAGCTGTTAAACAAGTTTGCTGCTTGCTATGTCCAGCTATTCCGTAATATTCCTTTATTGGTACAAATGTTTTTATGGTATATGTTATTTCCTGAATTATTAAGCGGAAGTTTCAAAACATGGTTTATGTCTGAACTGTCCCCTAATATCAGTGCGTTTATTACCGCTGCAATTGCGTTGGGATTATTTACCTCTGCACGTATCGCTGAGCAGGTAAGAACAGGTATTCAAACATTGCCAAAAGGTCAACGATATGCGGCAATTGCTCTTGGTTTAACAAACAGACAAGCGTATTGTTATATTTTATTACCGAATGCTTATCGGCGCATCATTCCGCCATTAACTTCCGAGATGACCAATATTATTAAAAATTCATCCGTTGCTTCTACAATTGGGTTGATCGACTTAATTGGACAAATCGAACGTATCAATGATGCAACAAACTGTATTATTGAAGTGTTATGTGGCGTAACGCTTGCTTTCGTGTTGATAAACTATGCGGTTCTTTTCATTATGCGAAATGTTGAAAAACACATGCGTTTACCAAATATGAGTCAAGGAGGATAATATGCAGTTAATTAATTGGATTGCCGATATCCCTTCATTGGTCATTGAAAATTATCCATTATTATTAAGTGGATTATGGTTAACAACCAAAATTACTTTTATTGCCGTTGTTTTTGGTATAGTTTGGGGAACGGTACTGGCGTTAATGCGTCTATCAAATATTAAAATATTGAATGTTTTTGCCAAGTGCTATGTCAATTTATTCCGTTCCATTCCACTTTTATTAGTGCTGTTATGGTTCTATTTGGCACTACCACAGGTTATTAAACATTTGTTTAATCTTCCTCCTTATGCAGATGTGCGTATTGCTTCGGCTATGATTGCTTTTGCGCTTTTTGAAGCCGCTTATTATTCTGAAATTATTCGAGCAGGAATTAGCGCTGTTGCTAAAGGTCAATATCATGCTGCTTATGCTTTAGGAATGACAAAAAGCCAATCCATGCGTTTGATTATTTTACCTCAAGCATTCAGATCAATGATTCCATTACTGTTAACTCAAGGAATTATTTTATTCCAGGATACGTCTTTGGTTTATGTAATGAGCTTAATTGACCTGTTTGGTGCAAGTGTCACTCAAATTGGTAGTGTGCAAGGCGGCACAGTCAAATATTCTATGATTATTTTTGCAGCAGCAATTTATTTTATAATTTGTTTTACTGCTTCATGTTTAGTTAATTATTTCAAAAAAGGGATAAGTCGATGATCTCCTTAGAAAATGTATCAAAATGGTATGGACAATTTCAGGTATTAAAAAACTGTACTACACGAGTTGGTAAAGGTGAAGTTGTCGTGGTTTGTGGTCCTTCTGGATCAGGTAAGTCAACGCTGATTAAAACGGTTAATGGTTTAGAGCCCGTACAAAAGGGTAAAATTATTATTGATGGCACTGAAGTGACCAGCAAATCAACTAATCTAGCAAAATTACGCTCTAAAGTCGGGATGGTGTTTCAGCATTTTGAACTGTTCCCACATTTAACGATTTTAAAGAATTTGACGTTAGCTCAAATCAAAGTGTTAAAACGATCTGAAAAAGAAGCGCGTGAAAAAGCATTATCATTGTTAGATCGTGTTGGTTTACTTGCACATGCCAACAAATATCCTGCGCAACTTTCTGGCGGTCAACAACAGCGTGTTGCCATTGCACGTGCACTCTGTATGGATCCAATTGTCATGTTGTTTGACGAACCGACTTCAGCACTTGATCCTGAAATGGTTAATGAAGTGTTAGATGTCATGGTCGAACTAGCTTATGAAGGCATGACCATGATGGTGGTGACCCATGAAATGGGCTTTGCTCGAAAAGTGGCACATCGTGTTATCTTTATGGATGCTGGCGAGATTATTGAAGATACATCTAAAGAGCAATTCTTTAGTAACCCAGAATCAGATCGTGCTAAAGACTTTTTAGCGAAGATTATTCATTAATATATAAAAAAGCACCAGCTATTATTAGTTGGTGCTTGCTTAATCTACTTTTTAATTCTTTTACTTTTGCGAATAATTTGTTATTTGTTTAACTAATCCACTTTCCCGATGTATTTGACTTTTAACTACCCGCTCTAAAATTTTTGTATCAGCGTAAATGGATACTGACTCTTTAGCCCTAGTGATTGCAGTATAAAGTAAAGAGCGATTTAATAACGGTGAGAATTCAGTAGGTAGTATTATATTTACATGATCAAATTCAGAACCTTGTGATTTGTGTATTGTCATTGCATAGGCTGTTTCATGTTCAGGTAGTCGATAAGGTGAAAAGCCTTTAATTATGCCATCCGAAAAAGGAAAATAGACTCGCAATTTAGAACTATCATGTTTTGCATTTAGTGTAATTCCTATATCACCATTGTATAAACCTAACGATGTGCTGTTACGTAAAATCATAACTGGTCGACCGATATACCATTGTTCACGTTGCTTTAAATTAATCAATTTATGTTTAGCTAATAGCAGTTCAATTTGTTTATTTAATCCTTCTACGCCAAATTTTCCTTCACGTACAGCACATAATAAACGGCATTGAGCAAATTTAGCCAAAACAGCAGCTATATCATTATTTGAGTGATGCCTAATGGCATTTAAGTAATCTTTATAATGTTCAACACAGTCTTCTAAAAGCGCTTGGTAGGTTTGACGTGATGAAAGTTCATAATAACTAACATCTTGCAAAGTATTATCAGCAAGTAGCTTTTTAACATTATGATACTGCTCTTCTTTTACTGCATTTGCTAACAATCCAATACCGGATGACTCGTTAAATCGATAACTTTTTTTCAGTAAACAGATGCTATCAGCAATTGTTGTTACTGGTTGGTTCGTAATTGGGATGGTATAGCCGGTTAACTTGCTTAGCTCATCGGCTCTTGATTGGCTGTACCCATTTGAAATAAAGTGACATAAGTCTCCAAAGACCGCTCCGGCCTCAACTGATGAAAGTTGGTCTTTGTCACCTAATAAAATTAGTCGAGCAGAAGCAGGTAGGGCTTCAATAATTCTCGCCATCATATTGAGATCAACCATTGAGGCTTCATCAATTACAAGAACGTCGATATGTAATTGGTTATTCTTGTTATAACTAAACGAGCGATTATCAGTTTTTGCGCCCAATAGTCGATGAAGTGTTACTGCTTCGGTTTTAATATTTAATGATTCAAAAGATAGCTGTTCAATTGCTCGCCCTAATGATTCTGTTAATCGAGATGCTGCTTTGCCGGTTGGCGCAGCTGCTACGATTCGTGTTGCCGGGTTGTTTAATACTATTCCAGCTAGAATTTTAGCTACGGTAGTTGTTTTACCTGTACCCGGCCCACCAGAGATGATGGCAACTTTTCGTGTTAATGCAACAGCAACAGCAATCTTTTGCCAGTCAATACTTGCGTTATTGTGAGAAAATAGTTGGTCGAGTATTTTTTTTAAATTGATGTTTGGCGTAATATCCAATTGAGTTTGATTGAAATAGCGCGCAACAAAACGTTCATCTAACCACATGCGTTGAAAATAGAGTTTGTTTTCAATAAAAACTAAAGGTGCTAGTTGATCTCCAAAACTGACAACATGTTTATTAGACGCTAACTTAAGTACATTAACCCAATCGTTATTCGTCGGTGAATTAAGTTCTGACCAGATTTGTGGCTCAATATTTTCTAATCGAGTAAGATCAAGGCACACGTGCCCTGCTCTTACTTCCATACTTAAGGATAAAACTAAAAAAGCAAAACGTTTAGCAATGACTTCATCTTCACAATCAATTTTATTAACCAAAAATTGAGCCAAATGAAGATCTAATAAACTGATCTGACTATTTTGCTTAAATTGTTCTAACCATGTAATTAACATACTTTATACTTTGTTTTATTCGGTTTATAAACCATATATATCTCGTTCTTTACCATCTGGATAAGTGATTTTAAAACTTAGATTAAGGTTTTTACTTTCATTTGGGTTTAAGGTGAATTGCCACGTTAATAATCCGGTTTGTTTGTCATATTTTGCGCCATCATATTTGGTATCATTAAGTGTTACCGCTTTATTTAAGATAACAGGTAGTTGATCCTTCACAATAATATTTATTGGCAACGCTTTGGTATTTTTGACCTCAATAGTATAAGCATATTTTTCTGAAACATCATCACCAAATAATGTAGGCGTCGAGGTCTCTTTTATATTACGATTTCTGGAAACTAAGATATTTTTATCACGCCCTAATGAAAAATCCAATGAGCCTTTAGTATTTTTGGTTGAAATCATCGTTTCCCCCATAAAATTACCACTGAAAAAGATATTGGCTTTTCCTGATAATAAATTCAGCTTATCCCAATCATTTATTTGCGCTAGTAAGTATGCGTTATTATTAAATTTAGGCATTGAAACATATTGGTAATTTGCTTTAACATCTTTAGTTTGTAATGTGATTATGTTATTTTTACTATCGTTTTTGATTGTATAAGGTAATTTAATATCAAATTGGGTATTGATACCTAATGTATTAACATTGCCAATTTGACTAGGATTAACCAATTTCGATTTGGCGTCACGTTCATAGTACTCTTGTTTTTCAGAGCTGGAAAAAAATAAACCGCTTTTTTCATTATAAACGTCAATATACCATGGATTAAAAACTGGTGGAGTAATATCTTTGCTCGGATTAGATGTCGATAAACTAAAATCAACATTTTGCCAATCTAAACCAGTGTTTTGGTGGATTTCTGCTTTATATGTTAATTGGAGTGGCGAATTGATATCCGCTACTCGCACATCATAAGCTGGTTCCCAACCTGCTTTAGTTGTGATATATGAAAGCGTGATAGGTAGCGTTATATCTTTGTCAGAAGCGACTTTGACTATAACGGCATTGTGTAGTTTTCCATTGTTAGTTTGCTTTTCATCTAGTTGTTTTTGATATTCGCTTATCTGCTCGTCTAACTGAACGACTTCTTTTTGTAATCGATTTTGTTCATTTAACGCTGTGGTCATATTAGTTTTCACAAAATCTAATACATTTTTCATTGCTGTTAAGTCATCAGGTCCTTTTTTAGCTAAAGTATCTAAACGGTTACCTTGTAAAAGCAAAATTTGTTCCTTAACAGCTTTGAGTTGGATGTCTACTGTATCGCGCTTTTCTTGTAATTGTTTCTGTTTTTCAATAATTGATTGAATATCTTCGGCGTTACGAATATTAGCCAGATATTTATCATTAAATGATGTAGATAATACTCGGACATCACTATTATTACCAAAACCTACATTGATTGTATTTGGTTTAACCTCATTAGCAATACCTGTTAATACTATTTCACTTTCACCTTTGGTTAATGAAACAGTTGACTGACCTTGTAATTCTGCGCCCTGAATAAATAATGTCACTTTATTTAATTTAACGTTATTATCAGCCAAAGCACTTCCCGAAATTAATGCAATTGCTAATGCAATTTTTTTCATTGAATTATTTCCTCATATCATTCTGATTTTATGTATTAATTTACAAATTTTACTTAAAATGAAGATTGCCTATTTTTTAGGATTATAAAAGTATCCCCTATTTTATATTTAATTACTATTAGATTTAAATTAAAAAGATAAAATTATTTTAATTGTTTAATATATTGAACATTTAATAAAATTAGTATAAATTATGTTACAGATATAAAACACAAAAAAGAGAGGTGTTGCTATGAGTAATTTTAGCTATCTAAAACAGGCAATTAAGCGAAAAAATTTATCCCTACAAACCGTTGCCGATGCTTGTAAAATGACCAAAGGTTATTTAAGTCAACTTATCAATGATAAGGTTAAAAATCCTAGCGCACAAAAACTAAAATCCCTTCATCACTATTTACAAATTGAAGAATCGACGATAAATAAAAAAGTTGGTGTTATATTTGGTAAGTTTTACCCATTACATACTGGACATATTCATTTAATTCAACGAGCCATTAGTCAAGTCGATGAACTTTATGTTGTGCTCTGTTCAGATACTATCCGTGATATGGCACTGTTTGAACAAAGTGCAATGTCTCGCCAACCAACAATTAATGATCGTATTCGTTGGTTACTGCAAACGTTTAAATATCAAAAAAATATCCATATTGAATTATTAAAAGAAGATGGGATTCCTGCGTATCCAAACGGTTGGCTTGAGTGGAGTGATCGTGTCAAAAAACTATTTAGAGAAAAAGGCATAAAACCTAATTGCGTCTATTCGAGTGAACCTCAAGATGTCGCTATGTATAAAGATTTATTCGATTTAGAAACAGTACTTATCGATCCAGAACGGAAATTTATGCAAGTCAGTGGGACTCAAATCCGTCAAGCACCGCTGCAAAATTGGCAATATATTCCGACTGAAGTAAGACCATTTTTTGTTAGAACCGTTGCTATTTTAGGCGGAGAATCCAGTGGAAAATCAACACTGGTTAATAAACTCGCCAATGTATTCAATACGACTAGTGCATGGGAATATGGTCGCGATTATGTATTTTCACAGCTTGGGGGTGATGAACGTGCTTTACAGTATGCTGATTACGATAAAATCGCATTAGGTCACGCACAATATATTGATTTCGCAATAAAGCATGCCAATAAGGTCTCTTTTATTGACACTGATTTTGTCACCACTCAAGCTTTTTGTAAAAAATATGAAGGTAAAGAACACCCTTTTTTACAGGCGATGATCAACAACTATCGTTTTGATTTGGTGATACTGTTAGGTAATAACACGCCATGGGTTGCTGACGGACTACGTTCGCTAGGCAGTCCAAAACAACGTAAAGATTTTCAACAATTACTTATCTCAATTCTTGAAAAAAATAATATCAAATATATTCCAATTGATTCGCCTGATTACGAAGAACGCTATTTACGTTGTATTGAATTGGTTAATCAACTTATTAATGATAAAGAGTATTAAATATGAATAAATTAAGTCATCTTGCTATATTTATTGGGCGTAATAAATTTTACCCTCTATTTTGTGTACTTTGTGTTACGTTAGCCTTTTTATATACTGATCCTTTTACCCATTTGAATTTACGTTATTTTGTCTCTTATGTTGGTGCTTTTTGTGGGCTACTATGTGTTATTTTATTGGCTAAACGCAAAAATATGGGAAATGTTATCGGTATGCTGGCAGTGGTTGCTGAATGTTATGCCAACTACTTGGGTAACAATATTGGTGCAGGCTTGCCAACTTTCTACTATTTTGGATCGCATATTGTTGGGTTAATCACTTGGGAAAAAAATCAAGACTCACATAAAAATGTTAAAGTGCGTTCGTTGAGTGAAAATGCTTTTCTATATACCCTGATTTTTTTAATCGCAGCAGTATTTTTCAACGTCTACTTAACCAACGCAATTGGTGTTGAAAATACCGTTTATCAATTAATTACAAACTGTTTTATCTTCGGATTAGGCGTTGTAGCTCAACTACTATTAATGATGCGTTATTCATTCAATTGGTATTTATGGGTGATATTAAATGTGTTAGTGATTGGGTTAAATATTTATACAAATAATATTGTTATCGCAACACAATACTTAATCTACCTGTTCAATGCCATTTACGGGATTTGTGAATGGAAACAATCTGAATCAAAACAAACGACCTAACATATTGTTTATCATTAGCAGATTGTTGTTAAATGGATAATTTAATAAGCAAAAAATAGAAAATAATAAACTTATTTTCTATTTTTTGACTAGCAATGAGATAAACCTAAATTGATATTTTAATTTTTGAAGTTACCCTATCAAGATATTGGCATTAACATAGATAAACAGCCATTATTCAATTTCACCTTTCACCAAAGGTACAAATTTTACTTCGCCCATATTTTTCGTTATATAACTATCGCCACTACGCTCAATTAATTGTAAAACTTGATGGTTTACCCCTACGGGTATCACTAATCGACCTTTATCTGCTAATTGTTTAACAAGATTAATTGGTACTTCAGAAGCGGCTGCGGTAACAATAATCCCATCAAAGGGACCACGCTCTGGCCACCCTAACCAACCATTACTATGTCGAGTAGCAATATTGTGAATGTCGAGTTGTTTTAAACGACGTTTAGTATTCCATTGTAAACTTTTGATTCTCTCGATCGAACAGACATGATCAACTAATTTTGCCAAAATTGCCGTTTGATAACCTGAACCTGTCCCTATTTCAAGAACTTTTGAATCGGGTTCAAGCTTTAACAATTCAGTCATACGGGCAACGATATAAGGTTGTGATATAGTCTGTCCACTACCAATGGGCAAAGAACGATCATCATAAGCTTGATGAGAAAGGGCTTCATCAATAAAATGTTCTCGTGGTGTTGAGGCTATCGCGGCTAATACACGTTCATCTTTGATTCCTTGCTGACGCAATAATTGAATTAGAGACTGCATTTTTAAACTTTGCATATTAGTTACTCATTTCCTGTAATCAATTCTCGTATTACACTTGTTGCATAACAACCTGATGTTAAATAGAAGGTAATCTCAATACTGTTATCATTTATCCATTGCCAATTAAGTTGCTGAGGACGCAATAATATCGAACGTCTTGCCGTTTCAAGACGCTCTTTTTTAAATAATTCAGTAAATAGTGACCAGTTGGCTAAACATTTTTGTTCAAATTCGAGTGAACAAGATTGAGTACCAAGTTGAGAATCCCCAATCATAGGCGCAGTAATATTAATTTCACCATTTAATAGGCGTGACTGTAGTAATGACAGGTCATTCGATTGCGCAACAAACCAACTTCCTCGTTGGGCTAATTGCAAAATATCACCATCTAAAACGGTTTGATATAGACCTTGTTCGATACGTTTACTGACAACATCATTAAAAATGGCACTACGTGCTGCTGAGAGATAAAAACTTCTTTTTTTACGGTCTTTAACGGTAATTTCACCATTAGCCCATTTTAAAGCTTGAGTTATATTATTATCATCTCGACCAAAGCGCTGCTCGCCAAAATAATTAGGAACGCCATGTTGCTTAATTGAAGCTAATTTTGATTCAAGTTCAATAGTATCACTTAAGTTAGTGAGTTTTATATTAAAATAATTACCTTTTAACGCACCTATTTTTAATTTTTTATTATGCCTTGTAACCTTTAAAATCTGACAGCCTGCCAAATCAAAACCAGTAAAATCAGGTGATTCCTTTCCTGGCATATGTAAACTGAACCATTGCCGTGTCACCGCATGGCGATCTTTAAGACCGGCATAACTCACCAATTTTGGCGAAATACCGACATATTTAGCTAACTGTTCAGCAACAAAAATAGTATTACAATCTTTTTTTTCAAGATAAACTAAAACATGTTCACCTTCGCCGGTTAATTCAAAACCAAGATCTTCTGTTACCACAAAGTCTTCATATTGTTGCTTGTATTGTCCCGTTGTTTTCGGCTTTCCATATAAAAAATTAAGTTCTGCTAACACGTGTAATGCCTATTAAGTAAATGAATCAATTTAACGTTTTTGAGAGAGTAATACTACCGCTTCACATGCAATACCTTCTTTGCGCCCAGTAAAACCTAGTTGTTCAGTCGTGGTGGCTTTAACACTGATTTGATCAAAATGAACATTGAGATCTTCAGCAATATTAACTCGCATCTGATCAACATGAGGACGCATTTTGGGTTCTTGTGCAATAATAGTGGTATCTAAATTGACCAACTGGTAACCTTTTGCTTGAACAATGCCATAGACCTCTTTGAGTAATATTCGACTATCAATACCTTTATATTTAGAATCAGTATCAGGAAAAAGTTTTCCAATATCGCCTAGTGCTAATGCGCCAATTAGCGCATCAGTAATCGCATGTAACACAACATCACCATCAGAGTGTGCAACCAAACCATATTGATAGGGTATTTTTACACCAGCTAAGGTGATGGGCCCTTCCCCTCCAAATTTATGAACATCAAATCCGTGCCCTATTCGCATAAATCACCTTTTTGCATTTGGTTAGTTAAAAAAAATGAGGCCAGCGCTAAATCTTCTGGATGTGTAATTTTTATATTATCCCGACGGCACTCAACTAATAGAGGATGTCCACCAGCATATTCAATCGCTGAGGCTTCATCAGTAATTGGCACATGATTATTTAAAGCAAGTTGTAAACAAGACTTCAACTCACCAACCTTAAATAGTTGAGGCGTTGCAGCCCCCCACAAATACGTACGATCTTCTGAAGATTCGATAACGTTGTCATTGGTCTGGTAAGCTCGTTTGACAGTATCACTGATACGCGTTGCTAAAATAGCACCTTGTTGTGTTTCAAACACGGTGTTTATCAAACGATTTATATCATTATGATCAACACAAGGTCTGGCTGCATCATGCACTAAAGCCCATTGTTCATCATTTAAAAGCTGTAGCCCAGCTAAGACTGAATCAGCACGAGTTGAACCACCTTTGACAACATGAATTCGAGAATGAGTTGCAATAGGTAGAGTTGCAAAAAGATGATCTTTAGCATGGATAGCAACAATAATCTTGCCTATTCGTGGATGAGATAGTAACTTTTGTAATGTATGTTCTAAAATGGTCATTGAACCAATTTTAAGATACTGTTTAGGCGTTTGGCTATTCATTCGGCTACCAATCCCAGCTGCCGGAACGATTGCAATAATATTACTCGTGTTGTTCACATAATGCCTTATTATTGATGAGAATTTGAGTCGATAATGATTCGGTAAAAATATTCATTAGGCTTAACCATGCCTAAATGGCTACGTGCTCGCTCTTCTATCGCTTCTGAACCACGTTGCAAATCATTAATCTCGGCAAACATCTGTTCATTACGGACTTTAAGTTTATTGTTTTGTTCATGCAAGCTTGCAAGCATTTGCACATTTTCTTGATAATCATAGACATTATTTTTTCCAAACCATAAAGAGTATTGCAGATAACCAAGTAACATCAGCAATATTAATACTATTTTCCATTGCCTCATACGTTTAATTTTACCTTTAATCTAGATACATTTTACTGGTTTAGGTAATCCAGCCAATTTCGTTGCTTGTTTTGCCGGACCTTCTGGGAATAATTTATATAAGTAACGGCTGTTGCTTTTTTCTGGTCCAAATTTTTTTTCTAATGCTTTGACTAATGCTCGAATCGCAGGTGACGTTTTATATTCCAAATAGAAATCACGAACAAACAAGATAACATCCCAGTGCGCCTGAGTTAATTCGATCGATTCTTGTAACGCCAGTTCTGGCACAAGTTCAACAGACCAATCCTGCCAATTTTTTAAATAACCGTTATCATCTGTTTTTATCTGTTCTAACATTTTTTTAGTACGCTGTTTTATTTTCTGGATATTATACTCAATTATATGCAATCCAACACTAATTTTGATGTTTAAAGTCACAGTATGGAGCCAATAATGCTTAAAATTGACGAAAATTAAAGCAAACAAGCTTTTTTTCAAAAATAGCTATTTACAAATAAGTCCGACTCCTTTAATATTCACAGCCATTGCGGAAGTGTGGCTGAGCGGTTGAAAGCACCGGTCTTGAAAACCGGCGAGGGGCGACCCTCCCAGAGTTCGAATCTCTGCGCTTCCGCCATTTTTCAATTCAATGTATTGAAAAAGGTGAAGTTTTTAGTAACGTCGAGTATTTCCCCATTTTTCTATCCATGCTAAAATCGTTAATAATTATTAAATAGTTATAATAATTTTAAAATCTGTATATAGTAAATTTTTATAACAACATCGAATTTACCTCAATTCTTTTTAATTGGACGTTAGACCTGTACAATTTCTTCATATAAACTTATAACATCAGTGACTTTTATTCCATAAAATTATGTTATATTAATAATAACAAATTCATTCTTACCCTGAATCACCTTAGGATAAAACTTAGGAAAAATTCCCCAGTTTAAATGCAATAACCAGTACGCAATTATTGGTCAAAAATATTAATTTGGCATATAAACTACCTTTGCAAAATTGCACTTAAATTAGTCGAAGTTATATTACTTAAAACGTCCATTAAAATGAGGGCACATAATTGGTAGGTACTATTAATATTTAAGTGATTTTTATTAATCCCATCAAATACTACCAAATTTAATTAAACTATTTATTTTGAGAAAACTATAAGCATATAAAGACCAGTATTTTATTGAATTTTTAATGAATCTGATCTTGAAAGAAAAAATAGAATAAACAAGATTCATTTATAAAGAAAAAATTGTTGAGCAAGCAAGTAGAAAAATAAAATTTAAATTAACATTGCCTGAAAGCCTAAAGGGGGATGAACTAAATAACATCACAGTTGATATTATTTCGATAACAACCTTACTATTTTTCCTGATCTAGTAGCAAATTCTTTACTATATTTTACAGAAAATTGCAGAAAAACAAAAAATGATGATTAATATGTACCATGATAGCCAATCTTCAGGTTGTATTATATTACGGATAACTAAGCCTTATGGCCTTCGCGGTAGCTTTCACATCTTAGCTAATGTAATGCACAATCCCAAGCCCTAAATTTCTTGAACACCTCAGTGATGTGTTAGGGTAAACCCACTGAAACGAATGGGATCAGCTCTCCTACGAAATTCGTTTAAACTTGCATTCTACGACTTAGTCCTATTCCGAGCTCAGCATGGCTACAAAGAAACAAACATTCATTGCATGCCTATGCCTTCGCTATTTTTGTATTCTCCATTTCCGACAAAATCTTTATAAACTTTTAAGTTTTCTTAAGCTTTAATCTAATGCTCAGCAAGTTTAACCGCTTTCATATCTGATGTTTTACATTTTTTATCTTGTAAAATACCAACGCCAAAATCCATTTTAAACGCTTGTTATTATCTATAAATACTTAATTAAACGAAAAATGGAAGTCATTTTACAATCAGCAATATTTGAATCCATAAAAAATTATTCTTGGTAATATTTTATCATTTTCAATGCTTCAACAAGCCTTGAGATATCAACCAATTGAAGACAAGCTAAGCTCAACCTTCCATTAGTAAGAATATAAATAGCGTATTTTTTTGCTAATTCAGAAATTTCTAAAGTTGTAAGGTTAAGATTGATAAACATCCCATTACTGTTCTGATTTGTCACTAATTTATCTAATCCCACTTCAAAAAGAGCCTCGAGTAATGCTTTCTTACGTAAATGTAAACTATTAGATAATTGAGTTAATTCTTCATACCATATAGTTGCTAATGTTTTACTTCCAATGACTTTTGCAACTTTCTTTGCGATATTCTGAGGAGGCATTGAGTATGTTGAACGCACAATCTGTTTAGCATATATTTCAAAACCCTCTACAATTTTGTTATCCTTAGCAAAACAAGTCAATGTGCCCAGCCTCTCACCATAAAGTCCCAAGCTTTTCGAGAATGAATTAACAACAAAAAAATAATCTAAGTGCTTATACAACGGCAACAGAACATTTTTATCTTGTTCTATACCATTAGCCAATCCCATATAGGCAAAATCCACAACAACCGACACTTTTTTGTCTTTTGCTAAAATTGCTACAATTTCCCATTGTTCTAAGCTTAAATCAACGCCTAAAGGGTTATGACAACAACCTTGAATGAGAAGAATATCCCCACTTTCCATTCGAGAAATAGATTTTAACATTAGCTCGAAATCCAGTTCCCCATTCTCATTCAGAGAATAGTGATAATAGGAAAAATCTAAGTTAGTATTTTTGGCAATTTCAATATGGTTACCCCAAGTAGGACTGCTAAACCATACTCTACGGCACTGCTCAAATCGTTTGAGAATAGAGAAAATTAACCATATTCCTCCTGATGCTCCTATTGTTTGAACAACAGATTGATAATACTGGTTGGATGTTTGAATGCTCAACAAAGAAGCAATTTCTCTACGAAATGTATTTTCGCCAAGTATAGAGAAATCAATGTTTTCTTCATCTATGATTGAAGCATTAGGACTGTTTAAGACGGTAAATCCCGTTGTTTTATTAATTTCACTTTCAAAATACCCAAGACATAAATTCATTATATTCTCTCGATTATCTTTAGCGATTAGGGATGCAATCTCTGCTATGGGATCAAGTGTGATCTTATTTTCAATATAAAACATACTAATTGTTCCTAGATTATTTCAATACGTTATTTATTTTTCACGCAAATTGATAGCACAGCCTTTGCAATCGAGTCAGCATCAATCATAAAATCAATCCAGTGTGATGGACGACTACTTCCTGATTGCATAAACCAACGTACATGCTCTGTGGGAATACCTAATACAAACAGATGGTTATGAATTGTCCCATCTGCACCAATTGGATTAAAAGGGGAGGGAGTTACATTAACGCCACCCGTTTCGAATACATTGCCTTCTTCATCTCTATTTATGAAGGGAGTGTAAATTCCACGTTCATATAATTTAATAGTTAGCGGGTTTTTGTCCTGCTGGAGATTAGCAATAGGAACTCGAGCATCGATTAATGTTGTGACTTTTTGTTCATACTGCTCAAGCATATCTGATAATAGAATATAGCAGTGTTCACCTATTTCAAATCGTGCTTTAGGCGGTGCTATCGAAACTATCCCAACTTTAATCAGTGCCAAAAGTTGTTTTATGCGAAACAAAGGTGGACCAGCTGAAAGCAATGTGATGATAGGAACATAATCATGGAGGAACGATTGATGTGTGTCTGGAGTCAATCCCCCAAAATCAATAGCCTCACGTAAACTATCACGAGAATAACGCAATACATCTAATGCACTTTTTAAAGGTGAATTTACGTTCCCATCGATAGCTTCTGATAAATCAGACAATAATAAATCGATTAAGTTTTTTTCCCATTCCTCAACACTATTGAAAATTTGCTCATCAAAAGGTCTTGCTAGCCGTTTGAGATCAAGCGGTGTAATTTTTTTACTTAATATCTCCGAGGCAATTGATGCTAATAAAACACTATCTTCAACTTGCTGTTCTTGGATCATTGTAATAAATTGATCTGCAGCTATCCGACCGAGTTGATTAAAAATAAGTTGTCGAAAATAAATTAAGTTAACTTCAGCTTCTAATAAAGGCCAAACATCATAATTGAAATCTAAGTTATCTGCCATTTTCTGACGTAAAACCGCAATCTTCTCAATTGTGAAAATGATACCACTGAATTTATAATCAGCTGGTTTCTGATTGCGTCCTCTAGCTAAAATGGGTAAACCACTTCGCGAACCACAATATAAAATCGGTTCTTTTCCTGAAGGAAAATAAATTATTTGATTATTATCAGATTCTATATATTTACCACCACGCCCTTCTGTTAATTCAGCGATAATATCAAAGAATGAAAGACCTATACCAATAACACCCACCTTCTCTTGGGGATATATAGATGTAAAATCCATTTCATTTGCTGAATCGCTGGCATAAAATGTTACTTTATTATCAGTTTTTGCAAAGTCTTCCAGCTTTTTAAAATATCCTTGATATTTGTTAGTAGAGTGACCAGTAGTTATTACTACCGCTCTGTTAATCCAAGAACCATGTTGCTTTGATACAACAAGATAGCTTTCATTCTGCTTTTCAATATCAATAATAGTATCCTTGTATTCAATTAGTTGTACATTTTTAGGAAGGTTAGATAATATTGTTTTATATAAAAAATATAAGTACTCACCATAATACTTTCTTGGGGCAAATCCCTGATAATCATCAAAGTCGCTATATTCATTTTTCCACCATTCGGCAAAAGAAGGACCACATCCGGGTGCTGCTCCTTCAATAGGCCCATGGCCAGAAAATGCAGAAATTTCCGTAGATAGTGTGTTCATAATGTAACTTTTACTTTGCGAACTATCCCAAATTCGCCCCTGTCCAATACACCGATCATCGACTACAATGATATTCAATTGTTCTGTTAATTTAATTTTATTAAGACGAGCAACTAGTCTTTCAAGAACAGACATTCCACGCGGACCAAGCCCGATAATAGTAATAGTATTTATTGTCATTTTTTATTCCTATATTCAAATAATTTTATTTTATTTAATGATTTCATGGTTTCTTTTACATCATCAAGATTATCTATATAACGTTTCTTAACGATTGGCTCAATTTTTAATTGAAATATTTCGTTTTTGGTAGAGACCTGTTCTTTGACTAGATCTATTCCGATTTCCATGTAATGATCATTAAGTAATTGTGACCAAAGTCTTTCAATATCATCTTCTTTTAAAATTAAAGGTAATAGATCATTAATCGAAGCATTTTTATAAAATATATCGCCAAAGCTTGGGGCTATAATGATTTTAAATCCCCAATCTTTCAGCCCCCAAACAGCAAACTCACGCGAAGAACCAGTCGCAAACTCACGACCTGCAACTAAAATCGTAGCACGTTGATATTTAGGATTATTCATAATGAAGTTAGGATCTTCTCGCCAATCAGCAAACAACGAATTTTCATGCCCAAATCTAGTAGGTTTGTAGCAAAATCTGGCAGGCATAATTTGGTCTGTATCAATATTGTTTTTAAGCAGTGGCATCCCTCTGCCGCGATAAAATTGTCTATTCATTATTTAGTAACTCTAGATCATCTACTGTTGGAATGTGGCCTTTGATTGCCGAAAGTGTTGCGATTCGTGGGGAAGTAATATGTGTCCTAACTCCAATTCCTTGTCTTCCCTCAAAATTTCTATTACTGGTTGAAACAACTCGTTTACCTGATTTTAATTTATCACTATTCAAACCTACACAAAGAGAGCATCCAGAAAGGCGGCGAAAGTCGGCGCCTGCTCTTTCAAAAATTTTATCCAATCCTTCCTTCACTGCTTGTCTATAAACAGCCATTGAACCAGGTACAATCAACATATTTACATTAGAATGAACTTCGTGATATTTAAGAAGAGATGCTACAACTCTAAGATCCTCAATACGTCCATTGGTACAAGACCCAATAAATACATTAGTGATTGGTAACATGGAAACAGTTTCTCCTTCATGTAATCCCATGTATTCAATAGCCTGTCTAGCAGCTAGACACTCGCTTGGATCATCAATTTTTTCAATAAAAGGGATCTTTTCTCCTAGTGATATTACTTGAGAGGGATTTGTCCCCCATGTAATCATAGGTTGAATTTGTTCGGCATCAATTTGGACATATTTATCGAATTTTGCTTCTCGATCAGTAGCATAAGACATCCATTCTTGAATCATTTCTTGAGAAACTTTTATTTGACGCTTTGCTAAAGCTTTTTGAAGATAGCTAATAGTAGTGTCGTCAGGAGAGATAATTCCTGCACTTGCACCAGCCTCAACGGTCATATTACAAAGTGTCATGCGTTGTTCCATCGAAAGTGATGAGATTGTACTACCTGTATATTCAATAATATAACCCTGCCCACCTCCAGTTCCTATTTTTCGAATGATCGAAAGTGCTAAGTCTTTAGCATCAACATTCACTGATAATTTGCCATCAACTTGTATACACATTGTTTTAAAAGGGATTGCTCGTAACGTTTGGGTAGCTAAAACATGTTCTACTTGGCTAGTTCCAATACCATATGCTAAAGCACCAAATGCACCGTGTGTTGTTGTATGAGAATCACAGCAGACTAATGTTATTCCAGGTATCACTCTGCCTTGCTCAGGTGCAATAACATGGGTTATCCCTTGCTCGTATGAACCCAGTTTATTATGCTTGATGCCGTGTAATTCACAATTTCTTCGTAAGAGGTCAATTTGAGTCCATGTTAAAGAATCTTTATTCATATCAATAACAGACGTTGTAGGTGTATTATGATCTTCAGTTGATAATGTTCTATCGGGTCTATGGACCTTTATACCTTTTTCTTTTAATCCTTCAAACGCAGGTGGAGTATTAATTTCATGAAGAAGATGCAAATCTATATAGATAAGAACTTCTCCCGCTCCTAAAGAGTCAACAATATGTGATTGCCAAATTTTCTGAACAATTGTCTTAGGATTCATCGACTTCACCAATAGATGCTAAAGGCTCTTTATTTCTAGGAAATAAAATAAAACATAATAAAGCCGAAAATGTTAAAATAGCTACAGTTGCCCATACAGCTCTCCATCCGTAGACATATGCGACACGGGAAACTAGAATAGGGGTTAGAAACGATGAGATAAATACAGTGGTGCCTACCATACCTAATGCAGTACCTGCACGATTAACGCCTGCTCTAACAGCCGCTTCGGTGTAAGCAATACCATGCCAGGCGTGGCCAAACAAGCCGGTTAACACAAGAAATACAACTCCCATATACGTGTTACTTACCATTAAACAAAGCACCAAAGAAGTAATTCCACCAAGGATAGCGAAATACTTTAACAAAGGAATACGATTCTTTTTTCTGTCAGTGTAGTAACCGGACCAAATCCTAAGTATTCCTCCACCTATCTGAACACCAATGAGAATAATAGAAATCGATGCTAAATCTATATTTAGAACATCTCGCATATAGACTCCCCCGAATGTAAGTACTGCCATTTGAGGTACAGTTAGAAAACCAGCAGACATAACAATTTTCCATACTTCAAAACTTTTTAATGGTGAAGATACTGAGAGAGTTGATTTGTCAGTATATTTTAATTCGGTATGCTTAGAGTTGATAAAGAATACAACAACAAGGCCGACAATAAAACCTATAGTGGCTAATACAATAAAAGTCACTTCAAAACCATATGTATAGGCTAACCAAGGAAACAAACCTGTTCCAATTGCGCCTCCAACAGGGATTGCAGTTTGGCGTATACTCATAGCAAAGCCACGCTCACTATCATCAAACCACGACATTATCGTTCTACCTGATGATGAGTTAATGCTACCACCAAAGATTCCTGCTATTGCTAAAGTTCCTGCCAAGTGTAAATATTTAACACCATCATACGAAGCCTCCGGAGTAAGTGATACAGCTATTACAACAAATACTCCTGCTGATGACCATAAACCTAGAGTTAGAACTGTCTTGTCCCCTAACTTATCTGTGAGGATTCCCCAAATTATCTCTGAAGCCGCAACACCCAGCCCCATAGCACCTAAAACAAAACCAAGTTCATATAATGAAAAATTATAAGCATCTCGCATTAAAATTCCTGTTATAGGAATACCAGCAAATCCCATTGCAAATGTTGCTTGTGCGAGCACACCAACGCCAAGCACAAACCAACGATAATTATCTTTTTTATTCATTTTTTCCTCAATTAAATATAGTCAATTGCAATTAAAAATAGTTGGTTATATTTAGGGCTTATATCCCCTAAATATATAGTTCAATCAATTTTTTTTACGGGTTCTAACCAAATAATCAAGCTGATACATCCAATATCTGATGCCCATGACTCATGCACAGAACCAGGCCTAAGTAATATCAGATCATTTTTTTTCACTGTACCCATTGATGTATGCATTTCACCCTCCAATATATACATTAACTCAAACCCTGTATGTAAATGCAGAGGGCTATATCCACCTTTGTTATAACGAATAATTGCTCCTGAGGCTCCATTAGATTCTTCACCTTTAAACAACCAATGGACTTCTGCATTTGCACGCCCATTAGTAACAATAGGTTCGAACTTAATGTCTTCTTTGCGTAGTCTTTCACGGAGCGTTCCAATTAGGAGCCTTGGTAAAATTTCAGGTAACTGATCAATTTTGAATGGTAAGGTCATAATTTATCCTTACCTCAATTATCGATAAAGCAAGTTGGATCGTTCACTGTTGCCCAGTTTGAATATTCATGAACTTTAGACGTATCAGAAAAACTATAAGTTTTTAGTAACCAACGTTTACGTCCTTGTTCTGGATCGTTGACATCTATCCACTCTCGATTATGGATGCCTGTTTGATTACCAAAAATTAACATTTCTCCTTTTTTAATCATATGACGTAATTTTTCAGATTGACTCATTGCATCTTTTAGTTCCAACAGAGCTTTAATTGCTCTAATATCATTAGGATCTTGAGGGCGTGTGAATGTGTCTTGATAACGAATTTGATCTTTTTCAAGTAAAATTGCATGTATAGTGGAACTATGCCAATTTTTGTTACTTTCTCGAGAACGGTCATCGACATCCGTTTGAAATATTTTTTGAGATAATATTGAGATGGTTTTTTCGCTCAAATGTTTTTTTAACTCTTTAGCATCGATGTAGTTAGTATAAATAAGCTCAGATTCGTTAACACGTAAACCTAACAAAGATACATAATCAGCTCTTACCATATGATAAGAACGATCGCAGTGATAAATTAAGTCACCATCGGTAAAACCTGTTTTTTTACCTTTGAATTTATTGAAAGAAACTAGATCGGTAAAATAATCACCATTATTACGGCTTTGATATGAAAATAAAGGGGCGCTTAGAAGTTGGGATATGAGTTCCATGAAACCTTCACTAATGAATGTATTTTTGGCTAGATATTTATGTTCTGTTGGATTATCTAAATTAAGCTCAGGTAATTCATGCTCTATTGGGCAATTACCCAAGATATGAACATGATTACCTTTCTCTGTACGATCAGTTATGATTGCATTGCAGGCATATATCAAGCTTTCTGGCACAACACCTTTAGCAATAATTGTGGAAATATATTTCTTAAATGCAGGATAATCACTATAGGGATTATTTGTATTTAATGTTAAAAGTTGATCAAGCTGTTCTTTTTCACTCTGTGCAAATGTAAAATTTAATTTCATGCATATTTCCCTATTTAAAAGTTAATTCATTAATGGTAACAATATTTGCAATTTTGCTAATAATGTGGACGGCACATTCATGGCTATGTTTATCCGATGAAGCAATACAATCTTCAAGGACTTGCACATTATAATTTCTGTCATGCGCAGAAAGCGCTGTTGAAAGGACTACAAACTCTGATGAAACACCTGTTAAAATAACTTCCTCAATATTATTCAGGCGAAGCAACATATCTAAATTGGTATTTAAAAATGGATCAATTTGATGCTTGGTAATAACTGACTCTCCTTCTTTTGGCAAAAGTTCATCACAAATTTGTGTTGCCCAACTGCCTAAGATTGCTTGTTCTTGCCCTTTAACATGTTTAAATAGTTTAGAGTTAGGTAACCACTCAGCATAATTTTTACTAAAACCAAAAACTACGTAAATGATCGTCATGTTATATTTTCTTGCTAAATCTAATACTCTTGTAATATTTTTAATGATATTGCGTTCTTTTGATTGCTCATAAAACCCATCATGTCCAACACTACCTTCTGGATGAACAAGTTCATTAATAACATCCAGAACCAATACAGCTTTTTTAGTCATCATTTAGTCCCTGCTGTATTGAGAAACAAAGCTCTCAACTTTTATTTCTAATTCAGAAAGCGTTAAACAAGTATTTTCGAATCGATTATTAATACAGTTCTCATAAAGATCATCAAGTAACTTAGGCTTAGCTGCAATACCCTTTTTATCGAGTAAATGTTTTATTATCGACTTACCTGAATGGCGTGAAACAAATAATTCACGTTGGCGATTAAAAATATTTGGTTTAACAAACTCATAGGTGTTTGGATCAGCGAGAATACCATGTTGGTGTATTCCCGCAGCAGTACCAAATACATAAGGTCCAAAAATGGGTTGATTTCGAGCTGTATCCATAAAAATAGTGCTACAAAGCAATTGGTATACATTATATAGTTTACTTAATATGATATCGGTATAAACATGATAAATATCGCGTTTAAAAAATAACGTTGAGGCAACGGTTTCTAAAGATACGTTTCCAGCTCGTTCTCCGATACCGCCTAGCGTTACCTGCACTTCATCAGCACCAGCTTCAATACCAGCAAGAGTATTCGCTAATGCAAGACCCAAGTCATTATGACAATGAGTTGAAACACTGATATTTTCCCCCACTTCTGATTTAATAAACCGGATAAGATTTCCAAATTCGAAGGGGGAAGAGAATCCAGTGGTATCAGCTAAAATAATCTGATTAGCACCAGCATCTACTGCGGCATGAGCCATTTCTTTCATAAAATCATAATTAGCACGACTAGCATCTTCAATACCAACAGAAATACGACAATCACTATTTTGATAAACAAAACGAACGGTATTCATCATTTCATCAATAGATTGTGCGCGAGTAATATTACGTTTATTCCTTAAGTGAATATCACTACCTGTAGCCACGATCTGAATAGTATGGTTTTTACTTCTACCAGCTGCATCAAACGCAAGTTGTACATCTTTTTCCAACGTTCGAGAAAATGTTGCAATCCCTGATAAAGTTAATTCCTGACTAATCAACTTTGTAGCTTCAAAATCAAATTTAGATGAAGCAGGAAACCCCGTTTCAATATGATTAACTCCCAAGGCCTCTAACTCTAAAGCTAAATTAAGTTTTTGTTTTGGATTCATCGCATTTTGTGGCGCTTGTTCCCCATCTCTTAACGTTGTATCCAGTATAGATATTTTTCTCATTTTACCCTCTTTTTTTAAAATAACATACATACTGGTATGTATTAAATCACACAAACAATAACTTGTACACAAATAAAACAAAATAATATATTTTAATATTTACAATAATTTAACTAATTGTTGCTTTTAAAATGTCGTGGTGTATTATTACATAATATACATACTAATATGTATTTATTAAAAGTAATATAAACATAAACGGAGATAATTATGATAAATGTAGCTATTAATGGTTTTGGTCGTATTGGGCGTAGTTTTATGCGTGCGTTGTATGAGAGTTCGCATAATATCAAAATTGTTGCGATCAATGATTTAGGTTCGATTGAACAACTAGCACATCTTTTAAAATATGATACGGCTTTTGGACGTTTTGCTAAAAGTGTCGAAGTAAAAAAAGGTTGCTTGGTGATTGATGGTCATGAGATTGTGGTATATCAAGAGCGTAATCCTGAAAATCTCCCATGGGCGAAACACAAGATCGATATAGTACTAGAATCAACAGGTGTCTTTAACGATGGAAAAAAAGCTCAAGCCCATATCAAAGCCGGGGCTAAAAAAGTTCTCATCTCTGCGCCTGCATCAAATGTTGATTTGACTATTGTTCAAGGTGTTAACAACACCATGTATAATAAAGATGAACATCACATTATTTCAAATGCCTCATGTACTACAAACTGTTTAGCTCCGTTAGTTAAAGTATTACATGAGCATTTTGGTATTAAATCGGGATTTATGACAACTATTCATGCTTATACACAAGATCAAAATCTACAGGATGCTCCACACCGTGATATGAGGCGAGCACGTAGTGCTGCTCAAAATATTGTTCCTACATCAACAGGTGCTGCGCAATCAATTGGTATTGTCATCCCTGAGTTGAATGGAAAATTAGATGGTAGTTCTGTACGGGTTCCGGTAATTACAGGATCAATGATAGATCTAACTCTAAATCTAGAGAAAGAAGTGACAGAACAACTAGTAAATGATACCATTAAACAAGCAACCAGCTCTAAAAAAATAGATGGTATTCTCGTTTATACAGAAGATGAAATTGTATCATCAGATGTTATTAAAAATTCAGCTTCATCTATTTTTGACTCTAAACTCACTAAGGTTATTGATGGAAAACTACTCAAAGTTGTTAGTTGGTATGACAATGAATGGGGGTTTTCAAACCGTTTAGTGGATACTATTTTACAGATTAAATAAATAATTAATTAAAATCATACTATCGACTGATGGTATGATTTTTATGGTGAAAATGAATAATAAACAAAATTCCAAAGATAAACTAATTAAAGCTATGGCTGATCTTCTATTAGAAAAAGGTCTAGCTGCTACTAGCCCAAGAGATATTTTAACTCGTGCTGAAGTCGGTCAAGGTAGCCTTTACCATTATTTTAATGGTAAAGAGGATCTGTCCCTATATGCAATAAAATATAATGTAGATCAACTAATAAGTTTTAATGCTTCAGTGCTAAATACAGATAAAAATGCATATAATAAACTTTCAGATCTGCTATTAAGAGCTCGTAACATAGATAGAGGATGTGTAGTTGGTCAAATGGCTCGAGATAGAGCTATTATGGAAAACAAAAAGTTAGCGTCAGAGGTTAATCGTGGATTTGAGTCTATGAAAAAAACGCTAGAAAGTCTTATAAAAATTGGGATTGCTGAGGGTAGCATTTCTAATATTCTTGCACCATTAGAAGCAGCAACGCTCTTAATGTCTGCTTTGCAAGGTGCGTATATTTCTGCAAAAGGATTGCAAGATGATTCCTATTTCCATCTAACTATTAATACATTATTGAAGATATTTACGCCATAACATAAGTTTTACAATCCTGTTTTTCACTTGTTTTTATCAACTCCATTTATTACTAGTCGTGGACAATATGATTGTTTCCACTAAAAAATTGAACTGATGTCGTCTCTGGGGTTTAGATAAAAATCGCAGGAGAAAATTTAATGCTAAAAATTCAGATAAAAATTTAATGAAATAAATAAAAAGATATAAAGTTAGCACTTTTATTTAATCCAGCACTTACATCATTTTTTCAATTAAAATCAGATCTTTTTATTTTTTTATGTACTTTTATTCTGATTTTTTAAAATAATTAATTATTGCGTCAGTGGTGGAATTTTTTCTTAAGTTTTTTCGCCAAATTAGAAAAATATCGATTTTTAATTTTAAATCTTGACTCCTAATTAATTTTTTATATGCAACTCCCTCAACTTTTGCTTGTGTCATTGACTGAGGCAATAGCATCATTCCTTTACCTAACGATACTTCAAGTAACATAGATAAATTATCTTGTAGTTCTGCACGCCGTACAATTGGAAGTTTGAGCGTTTTAAATACTCGTTCACACTGTTCATAAAAAACAGGATTTAAGTATTGTTTAAACCAAAAGAGTGGTAAATCGGTCACATCATCAAGATCTACTCTTTCTTGCTTACTACAGGGGTGACTAGTAGGTAAAACTAAAATCATCGGTTCTTTATAGACTAATAGCGAATTTTCGTTGATATCTCTCATTTGATAATCAGAAACAAAAGCAAAATCAATATTTTCTTTTTGTAGCTCTAACAACAGCTCTTTGGATGTGTAGTTGTGTTTATAAATTTCGGTTTCTTCGCTAAAATCCGACAAAAATAATCTAAAGTAAGGAATAAAGTCAAAACAGAGTGTTTTAGTTGTCCCTAGCACTACTTTTTTCACTTCTCTCGATTTGATCGATTTGGTTATGGAACAAAGATCATTTAATAATCGTGTTGCTTTTGATTTAAGATCTTCTCCTTCTTTAGTTAAAACCACATTATGGGAATTTCTCAAAAAAAGGGTGACCTTTAACTTTTCTTCTAAATCCCTGATTTGAATTGAAAGCGGTGGTTGGCTTACGCCTAACTTTTCAGCCGCTCCTCTAAAACTACGTTCTTCACAAACTGCTACGAAATACTGCAACTGCTTTATAGTAGGTAATCTTTTACTATAAATATCCACTATGCCTTAAACCTCTATACATTTAAATCCACATAATTTTCAATATGTTCTTTGAAAATTCTTACTCTATTAGGCATGTAATTTCTATCCTTAAATATTAAATAAATAGGTCTAGTGCTGCCAATCCAATCTGGTAATATTTGTATCAACTCCCCCTTTAATATACTATTTTTGACAAATTGAGATGGGACAAAGCAAATTCCCATTCCTTCTTTTGCAGCCTCAATGATCAGTTCCGTATCATCCATGACTAAACATGGGATTGACCTCACTTCATAATACTCATTTTGGGTTTTATTGGTCAGTGACCAAGTTAAATTATGATTAATATTGATTAAATTTTTATCCAATAAATCAATTGGATGAGCACAACCACCAATTCGTTCTAAATATTCTTTAGAGGTACACAATATATTTTTGGATAATAAGATTCTTTTAGCTACCCAACTGCTATCGGTTAGATCTCCTACTCGGATAGCAATATCAATATTCAAATCAGCCAAATCGACAACTTTATTAGTTGCCATCAAATCTATTTTTATATCTGGGTATTTTTTCATAAAAGAAAAAATACACTTACCAAACCATTGATGTGTCAGGCTTATTGGTGCTGTTATTTTAATTGTGCCCGATAATTTTTTATAATAATCATTTAAATTTTCAGCTGTTTCGACAAACTCCTCTACTAAATTGGTAAATTTAGCAATATACATTTGTCCCAATGTCGTCAGCGTTATTTTTCTACTGCTTCTGAACATCAAAAGACCACCAATAGCTTCTTCTAACTGAGTTAAGCGCCTACTGATTGTCGGAGATGGTATTGAAAGCTTAGTTGACGCTTTAACGATACTACCTTCTTTAATTACATTAACAAATATGAGTAAGTCATCGATTGATAATTTCATTTTTGGAATTTAATGTTGTTATTTTGATCATAGTACTATAAATGAATTCTAAATAGAATGAAAAATAGTTTATTTATAATTTTTTATTTTAAGAGGAAAAATATTCATGAATATATTTGTTACTGGTACAGAAAGTGGAATTGGTCATCAAGTGGTAAGCATTGCTTTATCACAAGGGCACAAAGTTTTTGCTACTTATCTGTCAGAGAAAAAAATAAACGAGCTTAATTCAGATAGTTTATTTACTTACAAACTTGATTTGACAGATCCACTACTAATTAAGAATGCAATTTTAGAAGCTGGAATACATTTGGGAACCATAGATGTTTTAATAAATGTCGCTGGAGTATCATATTTTAACGATCCTTTCACAACAACAGATACAGAGTGGGTAAATACACTTAACGTCAATGTAAGTGGATATTTTTTCTTAACCCGTGGAATACTTCCTTTTTTGAAAAAAAGTCAAAATCCTCACATAATTAATATTTCATCAATATGGGGATTAAAAGGAAGTAAAGATATGTATTCTTATTCAGTGTCTAAACATGCAGTACAAGGTCTTAGTGAAGGATTAAAAGAATATTGCAAGCCTATAGGTATTAAAGTTTCCAATCTTGTTTTGGATAAAGTTGACACTGATTTTAGAGAACATATGGAAAAATATATAAGTTTTAACGATGAACAAAAATCTCGCATGCTTAAACCAAGTAATGTTGCTGAAATAATCATGTTTTTAATTAATACGCCGAAAGAGTTATTAGTGTCATCAATAACGTTAGATGCTTTTTTATGGAAATAAGGAAGATTAAAATGAAAAACAATAAATTAGCTTTTTTACTTGTCACTTTATCTGCCTTTTTTTGGGGTTCTAATTTTAATGCGGGCTCGATTGTTGTGGCATCTGTCACCCCTCTTACAGCTGCATCTGAACGTTTTATTATCGCTGCTATTGCCATTTTTATTTTTATGCTTATTAAAGATAAAAATAATATCATTGCATTTAAATCAAATTGGAAACCGTATACTCTTCTTGGTTTATGTGGTATCACCGGATTCAATTTGGCTTTCTTTATGGGATTACAAACAACATCTCCGATTAATGGTGCACTTATCATGGCAACGTCACCTATCACAACAACGTTAATTGCGTCAATTGTTGATAAATATCGAGTGTTATGGTCACAAGTAATTGGCATGTTAATAAGTTTGGTTGGTGTGATTTTTGTTATCAGTAATGGCGATATTAATAATATTATCAAGTTGCATTTTAACCGTGGTGATTTAATCATTTTATTGGGTAATTTAGCCTGGGCAATCTATACTGTCGGATGTCGTAAATTTATCAGCAACTCAACACCACTACAAACCACAAGTTTTACCATGTTAATAGGTACAGTAGGCATTGTTCTATTTACAATATTTCAGGGTAATTTAGTGAATGCAATCATTAATATTTCATTGTGTCATCACTTAATACTTATTTACATGGGAATAATTGGTTCAGTACTGGCTTATTTATTTTGGAACGTCGGTATAAAAAATCTTGGTGCGGCAAAAACGTCTGTATTTTTCAATTTAGTCCCCGTTTTTACTCTATTATTGGCTTTTATAAATGGCTTGATACCAACTGCTTTACAGTTAATCGGTGCTTTCATGGTGATTGGTGGCGTTATAGGTGCAACAGGTGCGTATAAAACTGTTATGAAAAAGGATTAATCAAAACGATGTAATAAATATATTCACAAACTGATTTAATAGTGTGGCAACTGACCACATTATTGAACAAATATCTTTATTAGCGAGTTTTGTCATGGCAATTCAGAGTATCACAATACAATAATATGGCGATAACTGATTAATCATAATAAAACTCAATACCCATCTTTTTAGATCAGACAAATGGAATTTAGTTATTCAAATCCTTGCGTCAATATCAAAACACACTCTCTTGAATGATTTGTGTATAGCACTCTGCCTTTCATTCTAAATTTCTAACCATCATCACGAAATCATATTAAGAAAAACATTTAATTATCAATTAAATCATCAAGTTAAAGTTTAATAATTCCAATCAAATTCAATCGACTTAACACAGAAAATATTCTCTTTGATATCAATTTCATATCACAAAATAAGTATTTTTGTATTTTGTTATTTCCGTTTAGTCTTTCAACAGTTGTACAACTAATGATCACTTTTGTATATCAGAAAGAGGAAATAAAAAATGCCATCACAATATTTATTAATAAACCGATATCCTGTAAAAAAAGAAAAAGGACAGGAAATTGAAACATTCGCTTTAACCAAATCTAAAGATCTTATCAACAAACATAGTTTTTATATTTCGGATGATAAAGAAGAATTGATTGAATTTATCGCGTTAGGCTCGTTAAATGAATTAGCAGATTACGAAAAAAGTTTTGCACAGGATTTTACCGAATATGCTAACTATCTGTGCGGCGATATTAAGCGTGAATTACTTTTTTATGTTGAAAGTCCTATCCGTTCCGTTACTGTCATTCCTCAAACAAATTTTGTTCAACTTCGTCATGTCGAAGTATTACCTACAGCCTATAACGCTTATTTAAAATGGCGCAACGAAACTATTTTCAATGTTGTTAAAAGTAACGCTGACAAAATCACTTCTTTTGATGCTTATCATTCACTCATTAGCCAAATTCCTGGCGTAATGTTTATCTCATGCTTTAACGGAGCTATTGAAGATTACATAAAACCATTTACAGATGAGCACTACAAAACGATTGTTGCACAAGCAGGAGACAGCTACATCACCGGTGGTAAAGAAGGACTTTATACAAAAATCTATAGAAAATTAGGTGGTTAATAGATTTCCACTATTAATTATAAGGAGAATCATTTTGAATAAATTAGTTGTTGTTGGCGATAAATTCAATGAATTTGCAAAACTTGATGGAACGATTACGTTAAGCCAACTTGCCATAATGGCACAAATGCCTGCAAAAGTTTTTAACATTAAAAATCATTTATTTCCTGGATTGGGGTGTAAAAATGATGAAATAAGTAAATTTAACATTAGCAACAATAGCCCTGAACATTTGGATTTGAGTTCATTATTTTCATTTTATGGTAATAATTTTGCACCGAATATTTATACTCATCAACACAACACTTATAACGTGCTAATCGGTCAAGCAAAAAAATTGGATCAATCTAATTTTGAATTACCTTTTATTCTTGATGAAAGAAATATGCTTATGGGTGATCATCAAACTGGTAGTCATGTACAGGGAATGATTATTACTGAAGCTTTCAGACAAACTTTTATTGCAATAACAGAAGAATTTTTTCTCGCAAAAGAAAATAAAAAAGACACCTATTTTGTCATCAATGAAATGAATGTCAATTTTGAAAACTTTTTATTTCCTTTACCAGCCATCATTCATTTTGAACTTCTCGACATAGACCAAAATAATTATCGGTCAAAGTTGAAAGCCAAAATAACAATCAAACAGGCAAATAAAATTTGTGCCACGATGTTGACCAGTTACGTGGTATATCCGGCGAAAGAACTTTTAGAAAAAGAATCAAAGTTAGCTAAAGATGCAGTGGCTTTATATTTGACTGAATATAAAAGTTTTATGGCATAAAAAAGGAAAGCGTTATGTCAAAATTCCAATTAATTCCAACAACACAAGGCCCTTTATATCCACCTTCTGAAGTGGTTGATAAGTACGGTAACTTTGTCGTTGTAGGAAATTTAATCAAGGAGAATAATGCCATCTCGTGGGGGATGGCGTTAGTTTCCCCAAAAAGCCAATTACCCAAATTTGGTGAAACATGTGCTTATACAATTACTGAAGAATTAGATATTAAAAATGAAAAAAGACTCGCAGAAATAGAGCTTTTTACATTACCGCTTCCGCTACCTTTAAATAATTATCCAATGGTCTTTGCACCGGAACAATGCCCTAATGCTTCACAAATCCGACGCCCTAGTCTTCCATTAAGTAATGGTTATATCTATGACTATCGGGAAAATGACGGACTTCGAAAACTCAATAAAATTGTACTAAGTGATTGGTTAAAAGCGCAAGGAACACTTGATGTAACCATTGATGGTTCCGTTGCTCGATTTGATTTTTGTTTTAAAAACTTAATACCAAATAGCCTTTACACCGTAATGAGCTTAAGAGAAAAAGATCTTAATCCGCAAGAATTAACCCGCCCTGGGCCTTTAGGAATTCCTAATGTTTTTGTGACTGATAATAACGGTTTTGCTAACTATTATGCCATTTTGAACAATCCTTTTCCAAAACATGAAAAAGACAGTAATCGAATTATCAACGTCATTGTGCTGTTCATGAGTTCACAACAGTCTTATGGCGGTGCAATTGGATATTTTGGACTAGGAGGCGATGTCCATGCCCAACTCAAATTGAGTCAAATAGATTTATTTGACCATTTAATTACAAACCCAATTAAGGAGAAATAACATGCCACATATCAATATTATCAGCTGGCCGATATCTGATGATGAAAAAGCTAAAAAATTACTCGAAGAAATAACAGTTGCGACGCATAAAATTTTAGGTTGCCCTATCGATAAAATCTCGATTAGCCTTCAAGAAGTTTCCCCTTCACGGTGGTCAGATGCAGGCGTGATAGGAACTGATCCTAACTTTCTAACCAAAAGCAGGGCTTATATAAGTAAGGACGCTGAGCATGATGCAAACAAAAAGTAATACAAATCAAGCTATAGCTGCATTTTTTGATGTGGATGAAACACTTATAACGATCAAAAGTATGTTTAATTTTTTTGAATATCTGTCTGAAGTAAAAGAACTTCATGATCTCAAAGTTCAATTTGATGACGCATTCAAACAAGCAAGAGCTAACAATCGACCAAGAGAAGAACTCAATTCCATGTACTACCAATTACTTTCGGGTATGAGCATGGATGAACTATTTTCAATCGGTAAGATTTGGTTTGAGCAAAATGTTGTCAACAAGAATGCCTTTATTCAAAAAACAGTTGATCGCTTACATCAACATCAAACTAGAGGCGAACGAACAGTATTTGTTTCTGGGTCAATGCTACCGCTTTTAAAACCGATTGCTGAATATTTAAAAGTCGATGACATTTTGTGTGTTAATCCGGTTGTTGACCAACAGCGAATTTTGACAGGTGAAATTACAGGGATACAAACTATTGGAGCGGGTAAAGCCACCGCAATCGAAAAATTTGCCTTAGAACAAGGAATCGATTTAAGCAGTAGCTACGGGTATGGAGATGATATTTCTGATTTAAATATGTTGTCTTGTGTCGGTCATTCTGTTTACGTCGGCGATCATCCTACGATGTTACAACTTGCCAAACAAAATAACTGGCAAGTTTTATGATTTAAAAAAAGCAATGTTAAAGATAATTAACATTTAGATTGGAGAAATTTTAATATGGAAGAAATTGTAATTGTAGCGGCCAAAAGAACCGCTATTGGAGCATTTCTTGGTAGTTTTGCTGACATACCAGCAACAGAATTAGGCGCAATGCTCATTAAAAATATGCTAAAAGAATCGAATATTCCTGCTAACGAAATCGATCAAGTCATTATGGGACAAGTTTTAACCGCTGGTTGTGGACAAAATCCAGCAAGACAAACAGCGATCAAAGCAGGTTTACCCGAAAAAGTAACGGGATTAACGGTGAATAAAGTCTGTGGTTCGGGTTTGGTGGCTATCAATTTAGCTGTTCAAGCAATTAGAAATGGCGATGCGCAAATGATCATCGCAGGAGGACAAGAAAGCATGTCAACCGCAGCGCATGCTGTTAAAGGAATTCGTAAAGGTAACCGTTTAGGGAATTCGGCATTAATTGACACACTCGTTAATGACGGATTAACCGATGCCTTTCATCAGTATCACATGGGGGTAACAGCTGAAAATGTTGCCGAAAGTCATCATATTACTCGTGAAGAACAAGATATTTTTGCACTGTCCTCGCATCAGAAAGCCTTAAATGCAATAAAGAATAATTGTTTTGTCAATGAAATCATTCCAATAACTTTAGCCACGAAAAAAGGTGAAGTCGTGATTGATAAAGATGAAGGACCGAGAGAAACAACGCTGGAGAAATTATCAACATTAAAACCTGTCTTCAAAAAGGAGGGAGTTGTCACTGCCGGTAATGCATCATCCCTTAATGATGGTGCAGCAGCGGTAATAGTATGCAGTAAACAAAAAGCAATATCTTTAGGATTAACACCTATGGTCACGATATCTGCTTTTGCCAATACTGGTATCAATCCTTCTGTTATGGGGCTGGGTCCGATTAGTGCCATCGAAGCTTGTTTGAAGAAAACAGGTATGTCTATTGATGATGTCGATCTGTTTGAATGCAATGAAGCATTTGCTTCGCAATCTTTAGCTGTCCAAAAAGTATTAGCGTTAACTAACGATAAACTTAATGTTAACGGTGGTGCAATTGCATTAGGACATCCGATTGGTGCATCAGGTTGTCGTGTCTTGGTTACACTTATACATCAACTAATATCACAGAATCTCAATGTCGGTATTGCTGCATTATGTGTCGGTGGAGGTGAAGGGGTGGCAATGAGTATTCATCGAAATTAAAGAGGAATTAGATTATGGAATCAGGCATGAAATCAATACAGAAACAAGAACAATCAACTACAAGTATTCTTGTTTCTGCCGTACTTATTGTGCTTTTAGTCGGTTCAGTTTATATCAGCCAACTCATTTTTCAGGAAATTTCAAAAAGTTTTAACATTGATATTTTAGATGCAAGAAGTATATTTAGCTTATCTTGTTTTTTCTACGCTATTTCCTTTTTTATTTATGGTCCATTATCAGATAAAGTATCAACAAGATTTTTAGTGGTATTTGGGAGTATTGGAACCATTATTTGTCTTGGTTTATCTGGTATCGTCGAATCATTCAGTCTCTATTTAATCATTATGTCATTAATCGGCTTTTTTGCAGCATCAGTTCCGGCTGCATTATTTGCCTATACGGCTAAGAATACACCTAATGAAAAATTGCCTCAAGCAATGGGAGTGATGATTTCCGCCTCTATTGTCGGTATTATTTTTAGCCGTAGTGTAGTAGCCATGATGACTGATTATTGGTCTTGGCAAATTGCCTTCTTTATTTATGCATTGTTAATTGTTTTTTCTTGTCTTTTTATTCCAATGGGTATAAAAAACACGAACAACAATACTTCCAACATGAGTATCGCAAGTACTTATCTCACCGCGGCTAAGTTACTACTAAATAAAACGGTACTTATTTTTCTGTTTGTTGGTTTTCTTCTGTTTTTTGTTTACCTTGGATTATCATCATTATTAACCTTCTATTTAAAAGGCTCGCCTTTTTATCTTTCATCAACGGTATTAGGATGGTTAAACTTTGCAGGAATCAGCGCCGTCATTGGTACTATCATCACAGGCAAATTATCTCAATTTATGACTAAAGGTAGATTATTAATTATTTGCCTTGTATTTGTCAGCATATCAGTTATCACTATCGGATTTAGTACCAATTTATTTTTTATCGCCATAGGTATTTTTTGTTTATTTCTTTTTGTGTTTGGACTGCAACCTATAGTCATTTCAATACTTAATCAGATTGTACCGATTAATTCAAGAGGCGCTATTTCTTCTTTATATCTTTTATCTTGTTTGGCTGGAGGAAGTATTGGTACTTACGTATTAGGTATTTTCTATGAGAACTTTAATTGGAATGGGGTAATGATTACCAGTATTAGTCTGACGATCATCAATATAGTGATAGCGCTATTCGGTCTCAAATTAACAAAATAATAGGAAAAAATAAAATGGAAACTATCATGATAACGGGTGGAACTGGGTCAATTGGCAAAGGGATTGCAAAAGTTCTTCTAGAAAATAATTATAAGGTTATCCTTGTCGGAAGAAATTCAGATAAATTATCCGCTACGCATCAAGAATTAGAGTTGTTAACAAACAATAAGCATATTCTTACTCAGATCATCGATATTACTCAAGAAGATCAAGTTGCCGAAAAATTATCGTCTATTTGGGCAAACACGCCAATTGACGGATTAGTTAATGCTGCAGGTCTAGGGGAACCGATTGATTATTTTTTATCCACTAAAAATGATTGGGACGAATCTCTTCAAAGTAAACTTTGGGGCTCAATCAATATGACCAAACAGGTCACAAAATTAATGGCAACCAATAAGCGTGAAGGAAAAATTGTCATTATTAATGGAACATTTTGTTACGATCCAAACCCCGATTTCATTATAAATAGTACCGTCAATGCAGCCCTATCAGGCTTTACTAAAGCTGCTTCAAAGTATTTAGGAAAGCATGGAATTCGCATCAACGTCATTAATCCTTGGATTACCGAATCTGAATCTTGGTACAAAACCTCAACCAGACTCGCACAATCTTTCTCAACAACTGCGGAATCATTAAATGATAATTTCAGAAAAATGAATCCATTAAACAAATTTACTGATGTCAATGATATAGGCAATGCCATTGTATTTTTATTCAGTAAAAAAGCTGGTTATATCAACGGTGCTTCAATCAATCTTGATGGTGGAGCATCAATCGGTTATTAAAACAATTTTAAGGAGAATACCTATTATGAAAAAATTTTTACTATCTACCCTCATTTTTATCTTTTCCACTTTTTATGGAGCGATGAGTATGGCCGAATTAAAAACTGTTTCTAAGTCATTTAATGCTCCAACTGGGATTGCCTTTGACAGTTCTGGGGCGATGTATGTGACCAATTGGTCTGGTAATTCAGTGGTTAAAATAGATACTAAAGGCAACAAACAAACCGTTTATTCGAATATTTCCTCACCCGCTGGAATTGTCATAGATAAACAAGATAATATCTATGTATCTTCTTATAGTGATGATTATATTTTAAAAATTACCGCAAATGGAGAAGCTCAAAAAATTTCTGACGGTTATCATACTCCGACAGGCATTGCATTTTCAAATTCTGGAAATTTGCTTATTACCAATCGTTCGACGGGTGAAATCGTTTCACTCAATTTGAACAGTGGTCAGAAAGAAATTATCGTACGAGGATTATCTACTCCAGTCGGCGTCACACAACTTCCTGATAATAGTTTAGTGGTTTCTCAATATAGCGGTCGTTTAACAATGATTGACCCGAATGGCAATAAAACTGAGTTAGGTAGTGGATTTACTCGACCAGGTGTTGGTATTGTCACTGTTTCGCCTAGTGTGGTTGCAGTAATTGATAATGGAGCCAATATGGTACGTCAGATTGATGTGAAAACTAAAAAATTAGATACATTAGTTTCATCGTTATCAGGTGCTGTAGCATTAGCTTTATACAATAATCATTATTATATAGGAACATGGGGAGATGGAGCGGTATATAGGTTTAATAATGATTAATTATGACGGACAAATTGGAGAACTTTTAAATGCATAAATTACCACAAAGAACGTTAGGCTCAGATATTAGTGTCAGTGCAATAGGTTATGGAGCTATGGGACTGAGTGAGTTCTATGGCCCTACTGATGATCAGCACTCAATTAGGTTGCTACATTCCGTTGTGGATAGTGGCATAACCTTGATTGATACAGCTGATATGTATGGTCGTGGGCAAAACGAATTACTCATTGGAACATTGCTAAAAGAATTAACTTCATCACAACGAGAACAATTATGTATTGCAACTAAATGTGGAATAGATAGAAACAATACTATTGGCTATGAAAGAAAAATAAATAATGCTCCTCAATACATAAAATCATGCTGTGAAGCATCTTTAAAACGATTAGGTATTGAACAAATCGACCTCTTTTATATTCATCGAATCAATCCCGAAAACCCCATTGAGGAAACAATGGAGACGATGGCAACATTAGTAAAAGAGGGAAAAATTAAGCATGTTGGTCTTTGTGAAGTACCTAAAGATTTATTAATCCGCGCACATTCAGTCTTTCCAGTCGATGTTGTTCAAACTGAATATTCACTTTGGACTCGGGATATTGAAGATAATCTATTACCGCTATTAAAAGAGTTAAATATTGGACTGGTTCCCTATTCTCCGCTTGGGCGTGGTTTTTTGACAGGAAAATATCAGTCAGGAAAAGATTTTGCAGACGGTGATTTTCGTAAAACTAACCCAAGATTTTTAGATGCGAACATAGAGCACAACAAACTACTATTAAATGCACTAAAACCGATGACAATTAAATATGATTGTACAAGTGGTCAAATTGCTTTAGCGTGGTTGCTTGCGCAATGGGAAAGTGTTGTTCCTATTCCTGGTACAAAACAAGAAAAATATTTGTTCGAAAATGTTAATGCCTGTTTTGTTACGCTTGAAAAAGAAGATCTTACCATTCTCAATGATTTAAAAAATCGTATTGATATTAAAGGAGACCGCTATACACCAGAAGGTATGAAAGGTATCTTTTAAAAATACTCTGACTGAGCATTGAACAATGAGAGCCTAATGTTGCTTTATTGAAACAATCAATCAGCAATATAGGTAACAGGTGATACACAATTATTGCTTAAATATTATTTTTATACCGCATAGAGATAATAAAAATCATTAAAAAATAATCAGTTTGGAATATCCATAAACGCTATTTTAGTTTGTTCATTATTAAAATTTTGATATTAGATATTAAATAAAAAAAAAGCCCGAATAATTAGGGCTTTTTATGTGATTTATTATAACGATTAAGTTCGTTTTCTATTTTTTCTTGCCTTTGTATTCATCATAATACTCTTGAGCCAGTTTACGCATCGATAAGCCAATTGCCGCATATTGATACTCATTTAAGTTAGCTAATGAGGCACGAGCTGAAGGATGTTGTACAGCAAACCCTTTACCCGGTAATAGCACCACACCCGCTTCATCAGCAATTCTAAATAGCAATTCAGAAGGATTTTTATTTTTGAGAATCCATTTGGCAAACTTATCATCATAAAGTTCACGACAAATGTGTTCAAGGTCGATTAGCGTATAATAATCAACACTGTTTCCATCTGTTTTATGTTTCAGACCCACATGCTGATATAGCGAAGCCGCACGACGACGTATTAATGTTTTCAACGTTGTTTTATAGCTCTCATCCGTGTCCATCATTTCACAAAGTGCAAATAATACCATTTGCACTTGTTGAGGTGTTGAAAGTCCTGCTGTATGGTTTAATGCAACTGCACGACTGTCAGCAACTAAACGATCAATAAATTTAAGATTTTCAGGATCGGTAACAATTGAGCTATAACGTTTATTTAAAACTTGTTTTGCTTTACTTGGCAATGATCGAATTGTTTTATCAATGACATTATCTTGTGCGGTTGCAATTACCCCTAAACGCCAACCGGTTGCCCCAAAATATTTAGAGAATGAGTAAACTAAAATGGTATTTTTAGGGCAAATAGCAAACAAAGATTGGAAATCATCGGCAAATGTACCGTACACATCATCCGTTAAAATAATGAGATCAGGACGTTTTTTAACAATATCAGCTATAATTTTTAAGCTTTTATCATCAATTTTTACGGATGGTGGATTGGAAGGGTTAACAAGGAAGAAAGCTTTAATAGCAGGATCTTCTAATTTGCGTAATTCAGATTCAGGATACTGCCAATTTAAATTAGGATCCGAATTAATTAATACTTCAACTAATTGATAATCATTTAAGGCTGGAATTTCAAGATAAGGGGTAAAAATTGGTGCACCAATTGCAATTTTATCGCCATTATGAATCAAACCATTTTCTTTCATCGAATTGAAAACATAAGCCATGGCGGCTGTACCACCTTCGGTTGCAAAAAGGTCGATATCATCGATATTTAGATAGCTTGCCCCCATTTGTCTTAACACATAGGATTTGACGACTTTTTCGCTGAACCGTAGCATTCGATCAGGAACAGGATAGTTACAACCTAAAATTCCTTCTACCATTTCTTGTAAAAATGCATTTTCATCAAGACCAAGTTGATCACGAATATACGAAAATGCTTTACCTAAGAATGGAACACCAGGGGTATTGTAATTTTGACGAATAAAATGCTCAAAGCGCCCTGTTAATCCACCTTTAATTGGAAAACCACCTACCCCTTCATTGAGATAAGAATAAGACATTTCGGATTCTTGAATCGCAAAAACACCAAGCTGGAAAAAAGCTTGACGCGGCCAAGTTGCTAAAAAATTAGGATTACCACGTCCTGCATTTAACATAGCATGATCAGGATGGCTTTGGGCAAGTTTAATTAAGTTATCTTTTAATTCAAAAGGACTTAAATTAGCATATTTTGCGTAATCTGATTTGTTCTTCATAATCTTTTACCTTTAATTTGAGTTTTTGCTTAAACAAAAGCCACAACCAATGGACCTAATAAAGTTAGGAATACATTCGCCAGTGCGTAGGTAATAGCAAAAGAATTAGTCGGTGTTGAATTACCTGCTTTATTTAGCACTTCACCAAAGGCTGGGTTAGCACTTCGTGAACCCGCTAAAGCTCCGGCAAATACAGCGGAGTTTTTATAACCAAGCACATATTTACCAAAATAAATCGCCAGTAACATCGGTAACAGAGTAACCACAACCCCGATTAAAAACAGTGATAACCCTTGTTCTTTAATGGTATCGATTGCTTGAAGACCAGAACTTAAACCCACGACAGCGACAAAGCCTGCTAAACCAAAATCTTTTAAAAGTTGCAAAGCGCCAGTTGGAATATTGCCTACGGTTTGATGGAAAGATCGATACCAACCAAATAAGAGACCAGAAAGTAATGCACCGCCACCTGCGCCTAGGGTAATTGGAATATCGCTAACCCGAATCACAATTAATCCAATAATCAGCCCAACGACAAGTCCTAAACCATGAAATATCCAATCTGTTTTTTCGCTTTTGGTAATCGGTGCACCAATTCGATCTATAACACGTCGAAGATCACTATCCGCCCCATAAATGGTTATCACATCACCTAGTTTTAAAACAATATCATTGTTTAATGGAAGGCTTTGACCATCGCGATGAATCGCAACTAAATAGATACCATGTTTTAAACTGATTACTTCGTCAGATGAAAGTACTTGTGTTAAATTCTCACCAACATAGCGAGAATTACGCATTTCAACATCTTGAGTATTCATCACCACATCCATTCCTGATGCAGAATTAATTTCTGTACCCAAAAGATCATTCGCTTGAATCATGGCATCACGGTGACCAACAACTAAAATAATATCTTTAGCTTTAATCACTGTTTCAGGTGTTGCCTCAAGAATTTTATTGCCTCGTTTTATTCGTTCAATGCTAATGCCATTTACCGTTTTTTCAATATCAGAAACACTTTGATTGATCTTATTTGTCACCCGATACAAACGACCACTAATATCAGATAAAGCAAAATTTTGATTAGCACCTAATAACATCGAGCCATGAAGTTGTTCAGCCTGCGCCTTAATTGCATCATCGCTGATATCTCTACCCATGATTTTAGGTAAAATATTAACACAAACAATAATGGCACCAAGGGAACCAAAGATATAAGTTACAGCATAGCCAATGGTAACATTACCTTGTAAACGACTTAGCTCTTCTGCGCTTAAACCAAGCTGAGTTAACGCATCAGAAGCAGTACCCATAATAGCAGATTGTGTCAATCCCCCTGCGGCAAGACCGGCTGCCAACCCTTTATCTAAATCGAATATTTTTGCTAAAACAACGACAGTCACAAAACCTGCAACCGCAATGAAAAGTGCTAAAAAGATTTCTCGTAATGTTTTAATACCTAAAGATCGGAAAAACTGGGGGCCACTTTCAAACCCAACAGCATAAATAAATAGTGCGAAAAGTACCGCTTTAACGCCAGCATCAACAGTTACACCAAATACACTCAGTGCTACAGCGACAAGCAATGAACCGGCTACGCCACCCAGCTGAAATTTACCGATACGAATCCCACCAATTAAATAACCTAAACTCAATGAGAGAAATAATAATATTTCTGGTGAGTGTTTGAGTCCATCTAAAATCCAATTTGAAAGCCATTGAAACATAATCATTGTCCTCAAGTGCTAAAATGATGAATTAAGAATATATGAAAAGATATAAAAAGGAATTTGAAGAATATTCACTATTTTTTATGAATACATTAATATATTAAACTGCTATTTAAAGAATAGAAAGTTAATTTTAACAATTGATATCATCGTTAGAAAAATGGTAAAAATTTTTTTTTGTTCCTTTTTGAAAATAAGGAATTTTTACTGTAATAACTTATTTAAACTAATTAGAGAATACTTTAGAAGATTAGTGCGTTATCATTAAAAAATGATAACGCACTAAAATAGGTAATTATTAAGTACACAATAAAGTGAGCTTAATTTTTATCAATTTTGGACAAATTTATGTAGAGATTAAATTCCATTCCAAATTGATTTTATTTACTGGACTTTGAAAATATTTTGGCGAATTCTATAATCTAGATCATTGACCCAACGATTATAGTTACGATGAACTTCACCCTTCTTATTAATTAAATTTGGGCTGACTGATTTATATTGAATTTTATAGCCTTCTGAAGAGAAATTGATATTCATGGTAGCTTCATATTTTAGATTTAATAACGATGCACGAATATTGTTGTTATCAATTAAATCTAGTTTCCAAATACCATATCGAGTATCACGTTTTTTATTCACCGCTAAAATAGCATTTTTAACCTGCTCTTTACTCAAACCTTGCGATGATGACTCAACTGTTCTTGGTGCCTCATATTTATTGGCACAACCAAATAATAGACAGATAAAAAAAGTGGCTATTATCAACTTAAAAAACTTCATTTGTTTACTCCTTGAATAAAAGTGATTAATTTTTGATTTAACGTTTTTTACAAATTAACAACGTATGTCCATAACCTAAGCCATCAATATCTTTTTCAACATGAAACCCTGCTTCATTTAAACATTGATAAAATATTTTAGAATGGTAAAAACGACTATTGCCATTTGCTAAACAGGTGAAATATAAAGACGAGGCATTCAGACTTAATGCACCGGCCTCAAATGTCTGCCTATCCCAAAACAAATCCATAATGCAAACCGTTGCATCATCTTTCATACTGCGATGAATTAGTGTTAAAATGCGAGTAATTTGTTCTCGACTAAAACAGTCAAGAAACTGACTCATCCACCAAACATCAGCTTGATTGGGTAAAATCTCATCTTTCAATAAATCAACTTCAAAGCCCTCAATCCGATCAGATAAACCAGCTTGTTGAATATTTTGCTTGGCAACATGAATTTGCTGCGGTAAATCCAAAAGCGTTATTCTAATATTCGGATTTTGTTTAGCACAAAAAAGTGCCCATTTACCTGTATTGCCTCCCACATCATAAATATGCTTTGGATTTAATTGTTCAATATGTGAAAAAGCGGCAGGAAAGGAATGATCAGAATAGAAATGGTCAAATTCAAACCAGCTTTTTTTGGCTTTTTCAGGTAACACTTGTAAGGCAGGATATATGGTTGACCAATCACCAAAAACTTTTAAACCTTCTGGTTTTCCCGATTCAAGAGCAGATTGAAGATAGCGCATGCTTTCATAACAAATATCTTGAGTAAAATTAAGATTAACTTTCGTCATTTTGTCATGCAATAAATAATGACCAATTTTTGCCAAAAAATAACGGGAATGCTGTTGATAAATGACATGCATACTTAAACCAATATCGAGTAATAATTGAATTGCATATTCAGATAAATCAATCTCTTTAATGATTTCATCAACCGTTATTCCGTCAGTACTTGCTCGGTCTATACTTGCTAATATTCCTTTATCTCTCATACAAAGGACAGCTTGAAATAAAATAGGCGAAAATGCGATTTTTTGTGCTTCCGTTATCGCCTCTAACGCAGAGTATTTATCTTCGTTATATCCATATCTAATGTTTTCTTGTCCAGTCAATCTATTGCCTTTTTGTTGATTTAATGTATTGTATTAGTAAATTATCCGTTAAAGGATATTTTTTTGTAATAATATTACAAAATAGTGTTAAGTAAAGAATTAAATAATTAAAATGCTAAAAAATTGAAATAAAAATGAATTTTTCTTTTACCATTGAAAATTGGTTTGCTTTATCTTCTGGTCTCTCAACAAAATCTGACTGGGAATTATGGTCAACATCTTTTAATCATAATTGGGATATGCCCTTACCAAAAACAAAAAAAATACCGATGATGCAAGCCCGTAGAATGAGTATGGGCTCTCGATTAGCTGTGGATGTTGGACTTGAACTGATTGACAATCATCATTTGGATTTAGCGATTTTCACCAGCCAACATGGTGAATTGGAAAGAACCCATAAAATCCTAACTTCGATGAATCAAAATCATGATATTTCACCGACCGATTTCGCACTTTCTGTGCATAATACGGCATCGGGATTAGTCACTATCATCAGTAATAGAAGTATACCTATTAGCTCAATTTCTGCACACAATGACAGCTTTCAACAGGGGTTAATTGAAGCATTTTCAATCTTACATCATGGTAACAAAAAGGTCTTGCTTGTCGATTTTGATGGTTTTGTTCCAGAAACCTATCAAAAACAGATTAATTATCATGTTCCTGCTTATGCCGTTGGCTATATATTAACAAGCGGTGATCAATTAAGTTGTCAAAGCATCGATAAATCATCACAGGTCTACCAACCTATTTATCCTCAATCAATCGCTTTTTTACACGCTTATTTGTGTAAACAAAAACATTTTATTATTCAAGGAAATTCTCAAGATTGGCAATGGACATTAAATCAGTAACCTCAAAAAAAATCTATACTTTAAATCAATGTTGGCGATTATTCGCAATAGCATTTGGTTTCCTATTGTTTGGCGTTTTTGGTTTTGTTGTCTTATCAATTTTTTGGTTTAGTTTATTAAGACTAGCCATTTGGAATAAAAACGACCGAATAACAGTTGCTCAGTATAGTATAAGTATTTGCTTTAAAATTTTTATCGGCATTATAAAATCATTAGGGATTATTCAATATCAATTTGATGGACTAGAAAAACTGAAACAAGATAAAAATTGTCTGATTGTGGCTAATCACCCTTCTTTGCTTGATGTGGTACTGTTAGTTTCTGTTATGCCACGTTGCGATTGTTTAGTCAAAGGCGCATTATTAAATAACGTTTTTATTAGTCGTATTATCAAAACAGCCGGATATATATTAAATGCGGAATCGGAAAAGATATTACCACAATGCCAACAAATATTATCCAATAATGGGCGAATACTCATATTCCCAGAAGGAACTCGAACCGTTCCAGATCAACCGATGAAATTACAACGAGGTGCAGCAAATATTGCATTACGTTGCCATGCCGATATTCGGCTTATTCATATTCAATGCGATCCTCCTTTTTTGATAAAACAACAAAAATGGTATGACATCCCTATCAAAAAAACATCATTCAACGTTACGGTTGGTGAAAAAATTTCGATTGATGATTTTGTCGAGCCAAATACAACCGTCGCAGCAAGAAAATTAACACGATATTTAACCTCTGTCCTGATTCAGGCTGAGAATATTTAAGTTAGAGCAAAGATAAAGGTACTTTAATGGAACAACTACACAATGAAATTAAAACGTTAATAATTAATGTATTAAATTTAGAAGACATCACGCCTGAGGATATAGATACTGAAGCTCCCCTATTTGGTGAAGGCTTAGGCTTAGACTCTATTGATGCGTTAGAACTTGGTTTAGCAATCAAAAACCAATTTGGTATTGTATTATCCGCTGAAAGTGATGATACAAAAAAAATGTTTTATTCTGTTAAAACATTAGCTGATTTCATCGTGTCTCAACAACAAGGAGCCTAAATATATGGACAAGCAACAAATTTTTGAACAAGTTCAATCTGCACTTGTACAACTTTTCGAATTATCGCCAGACGATATTAAACCCGAATCAAAACTTTTTGAAGAGTTAGATCTTGATAGTATTGATGCTGTTGATTTAGTCGTCCATCTACAAAAAAAGATTGGTAAAAAAGTTGATCCTGAGACATTTAAATCGGTAAGAACAGTCCAAGATGTTGTTGAAGCAGTAAACAAACTAGTTAATAATCAATAATAAAATAATAATATGAACAAAGTTAAGTCAATAATAAACAAGATAACCAATATTTTATTTGTCTTTTATCCATTTATTATTTACTTATCTCTACACTACCAACATGTTGAATTAGCTATTTTTTATTTGATATTTTTATTTGTTTTTAGGTTAATTACATTACCAAAACTATTTTCAAATATTAAATGGCTAAGCATAGTTGTAACATGTTTTGGGTTATTGTTGACCGTAATTAGCTGGCTATTTTCAAAATATCAACTCCTACTGTTTTATCCGGTAGCCGTTAATTTGATATTTTTTATTGTATTTAGTTACTCATTAACTCAACCACAAACAATAATTGAAAAATTTGCCAGAATGAACAATCCACAATTACCCGATCAGGCTATACGTTATAAACGTAATGTGACTATTTTTTGGAGTCTATTTTTTATTTTTAATGGCTCTGTCGCCTTAATAACATGCTTACTTGAAAACATGTATTGGTGGACAATTTATAATGGCTTAATTAGCTACCTTTTAATCGGAATTTGTATGGGAATGGAATGGCTAATCCGTCAAAAATTTCAACGTTAAATCTATTATCACAGCAGTTACTGCGATCAGAACAAGAAGTTATCGCATTTAGACACAAACAACCTTTAACCGTTGCGGATCTTAAAACCAAAGTATTCGAAATTTGCCATGCATTAAAACACGATAATAACCAATTATGGGCATTATCAATGCATGATAGTTTTAATTTCGTAGCGGGATTATTGGCATTATTTTATTCAGGAAAACAGCCTCTACTCCTTAATCCATCTCATCAAGAGATGCACCAATACTACACCGCTCTTTTAACCGATAACGAGCTGAATAGCAGTCAATTTATCGATAAGAAGATCATCAATATTAATCAATTACCATTAGCAAATTTTTGCAATGAAAAACAACAATTAACTTATGATTTTAAACAACAGACATTAACGCTATTTACCTCTGGCTCAACGGGTCTGCCAAAACCAATTGAAAAATCGGTTTACCAGTTACAACATGAAATTGAAATACTTAATAAGGATTGGGGAAAAACAACTTATGATCTAGTCATTGCATCTGTTTCACATGAACACATGTATGGATTAACGTTTAAAATCATGTTATCACTGTGCTGTAAAATACCCTTTGTTTGTGAACCCGTGCTTTATCAAGAACATTTGGCAACATTCAAGAATAAACGTATTATTTACATCACAACTCCATCGATTATTAAAACGTTAGATAATCATTTACCCGTGATTAATTGTGATAAAGTGATTTCATCCGCAGGTAAATTAAGTTATCAAGAATCACAATTTTGTTTCGAAAATTTAGGCGTATTACCAAATGAAATCTATGGTTCAAGTGAAACCGGTATTATCGCTACTCGACAACAAACCCAGCCGAATACGCCATGGACGCTTTTTTCTTCTATGCGAATTGAGTATGATCAACGTTGGCAACAAGCCATTTTATACACGCCATTATTAGATCAACCAGAAGTTCTGAATGATAAAATTAAAATAGTCAATAATAAGTACTTTCATCTATCGGGACGAAAAGACAAAATAATTAAGATCTCTGAAAATCGAGTTTCACTTACCCATATAGAAAATAAAATTAATCAACTTAACGAAGTTGAACAGGTAATAATTATTCCATTAGAACAAAATAATCGAACAATACTTGGTGCCGTAATTCAGTTAACGCCAAGCCATAAAAAACTTTTGCAAACCTACAATCATTTAAAATTAACACAATATTTTCGACTTTTATTAAAAGATACATTATCATTAATTGAAATGCCCAAAAGATGGCGATTTGTTGAGTTTCTTCCTAAGAATTCTCAAGGAAAATCCAGTTACATTGAATTAAAAGCATTGTTTAATGCGTTAAAGAAGAATAATGAATAAAAAATATGTAAATGAAATAATAACCAATGTTAGCGAAATAGATCATTTGACTAAAACTGAAGCAAGCATTGAATTTACTGTTCCAGATGATCTTTTCTGGTTTAAAGGACACTTTCCGTCTCAACCATTATTACCGGGCGTTGTTCAACTAAACTGGGCGATTTATTATGCTAATAAAATCTTTGGTAGAAAATTTAATCTAATATCAATCGATCTTGTCAAATTTCAATGCCCTGTTTTGCCTAATGATCCTATTATTTTAAATTTAGTTTGGCATAAACAATCCAATAAACTTGAATTTAAATATACTATTACCAACAATGATGGTCATAAAGTTGCTAGTTCAGGAAAGTTAACCTTATGTCAGTAGCGTCATTACATCCAGCAACAGATTATTGCTTTATTATTCCTTGTTATAATCATAGCCAAACGCTATCAGACGTACTTAAACGCATTGAATCTTATCAATTAACTTGTATTTTAGTCGATGATGGTAGCGCCCCCGATGCAGCGCAGCAACTTAAACAAATCACGAGCCAATTTACGTGGGTAACCTTAATTCATTTACCGATTAATCAAGGTAAAGGAGCGGCGGTTATGGCGGGGCTCAATTATGCTTTAAATCAAGGCTATACCTATGCGATACAAATCGATGCAGACGGACAGCATGATACCAACATTATTGCCGAATTGATTCATCAGTCACAATTAAATCCGCACGCACTTATCTCGGGTTGCCCTGTTTATGATAGCTCTGTTCCTAAACATCGGCTCATTGCCCGATATATTACTCATTTTTGGGTCTGGGTTGAAACTTTATCATTCTCAATTAAAGATAGCATGTGCGGATTACGTATCTATCCTTTGCAACAAACATGTAATTTAATTGCGCATTATCAAATTGGCAAAAGAATGGATTTTGATACAGATATTATGGTGAGGTTGTACTGGCAAGGTATGCCATCGATTTTTGTTCCTACTCAAGTCACTTATCCTGAAAATGGGATTTCACACTTTAAACCATTAAAAGATAATTTACTCATCACATGGATGCATACCCGATTAGTTTTTGGAATGTTGCCACGTATCCCAACATTAATTAAACGAAACACATCCCAAAAGGCTTCACCGTCACATTGGTCACAGATAGAAGAAAGAAAAGGTCTTTGGGGAATCAAATTGATCCTCAAACTTTACCAAATTTTTGGCAAAAAAGTAGCAAAAACGATCATGTTTCCGGTTATAAGTTATTTTTGGTTAACTGGAAAAAAACAACGTCAAGCATCAAAAAACTATTTGCAACAAGTTAAACAATTTTATGAAAATGTCCCGTTAGTTGATAAAAAACAACTGACTTCTTTTCGGCATTTTCAGCGTTTTGGCGATTCACTCTTAGATAAATTAGCCAGCTGGCAAGGGGATATCAACATTCAAGATATTTATTCATCCAGCAAACAAATATTTTTCGATTTAATAAATAAAAAACAAGGCATAGTATTAATCTGCTCACATCTCGGTGACATAGAAATGTGCCGAGCCATTGCAGAATGTTCACATGATGTAAAAATTAATGCATTAGTGTTTAAAAAAAATGCCGCACGATTTAACCAAGTATTAAAAGAAGTCAATCAAGCCTCAACCTTTAATTTAATTGAAGTTGATAGCTTAGGGCCAGATACAGCAATCTTACTTAAACAAAAGCTTGAAGCCGGTGAATGGGTCGCTATTGTGGGTGATAGAACATCAAGCAATCCTCACCAAAGAATTCAAGAAAACAGCGTAATCTGGGCTGATTTTTTGGGTAAACCAGCGCCATTTCCTAAAGGTAGTTTTGTTTTGGCATCAGCTTTAGGTTACCCTGTCTATTTAGTTTGGGGGCTGAAACCCAATGGGCGTTATCAAGTCTATTTAGAGCATTTTGCTGATAAACTGATTACATCAAGAAAAAATCGCCAAGCTGAACTTGAAATGATCATTCAAAATTATGCAAAAAGATTAGAACATTACTGTCTTTTATCCCCTTTAGACTGGTTTAATTTCTTTGATTTTTGGCAATTCAGTCAACCCGATCCCAATAAATTAAATATAAGAAATAAAAGCAATGAAAAATGATTTGAAATACAGCGTAACAATTGAATATACCACTTCATTCCATGATACAGATGCAATGGGAGTGGTATGGCATGGTAATTATCTAAAATTTTTTGAAAAAGCAAGAGAAGCCCTATTCCAAAAATTTAATTACGGTTATCAAGAAATGATCGACTCTGGCTATTTGTGGCCGATTGTTGATACACGAATAAAATACATATCGCCGTCGATAGCAGAACAAACATTAAAAATTGTTGCTACCTTGGTAGAATACGAACATCGGATAAAAATTAATTATCTCATTTTAGATGCTAAAACCGAAAAAAAAATGACATCGGGCTATACCATACAAGTTGCCGTCTCTGCTTCAACACAAGAAATGAGCTTTATCACCCCTCAAATTTTCTTAAATCAATTTGGATTATAAAAATGAATAAATTTATTGCGCTCCTATTGACTACCCTTGCAATATTTTTTTCAAGCCTAACTTACGCTATCACACTTAATGAACTGCAACACCAATTCAGTAAAAATGAGGTGATTCGAGCGGATTTTACGCAAAATCGTTATATAAATGGATTATCCAATCCGCTTCATTCAACCGGAAAGATGATTTTATCCCAAAAACGGGGATTATGGTGGCAACAACAAACGCCTTTTACGATGACTTTGAAAATGAATAATCAAAGAATGGAGCAACGCATCGATGATCAAACGCCTCAAATTATTACCGCTGAAAATCAACCTCAATTATTCGAATTTAACCATTTGCTAACAGCTATTTTCACTGCTGATAAACAAAAGTTAGAAAATAACTTCATGATAAATTTGTCTGAACAAGAGCATCAATGGACACTTATCCTTACCCCCAAACTTGCGCCATTGAACAAAATATTTAAAGAGATAATTCTGACTGGTCATAAACATTTAAATACGATAACACTCAATGATATGCAACATGATAAAACAGTGATCACTTTTTCAAAACATCAAACGACTAATTTGACAGAACATGAACTATCATTATTCAAATAATTCAATGAAATCAAAAAAACGAGCTTTTTGGTGGCTGTTAGTCGTTATGGGTTTGATGCTTGCGCTCGGTTATCTTATTTTGAATAGCAAACTTAACAGTAGTGTCTTATCACTGTTACCGAAAGAACAAACTCACGATGTGCCGACAGAACTTATTAATGGATTTCAAGACAGGCTTGATAAACAACTGGTTTGGTTAATCAAACCGACAGATCCCCATAATTTAGCCCCCATAACATGGTGGTACCAAAATCTAAAACAACAGTCTTTCATCGCTCAAGTTAATGGGCTAATTGATGAAAATTTTCAGCAAAATTGGGGGACTTTTACTTATCAATATCGTTATCAATTATTGGATGCAAAAACCATTGAACGACTTAAAACTGGCACTCAATTTAGTTGGATTCAAAGCCAACTTTATTCGCCATTTAGTGGTGTTAGTGCAGCTGAACTTAACCACGATCCCTTATTACTTACCCGTTCATCTCAACTAAATCAACTAAGTGACACGCATCATTTAACAATAAAAAATAATTGGCTAGCAGCCCAAGATGCACAAGGTGATATCTGGTATATGATTTATGCTGAATTAAACGGTTCATCGTTTAATATGAACGCTTCACATCAAATGGTGACACAACTTAATTTGTTAGCTGAACAGTTAAAAACAAAGTGGCCTGATACTCAAATTTTAAAACGGGGCGTACTGTTCTATAGTGATCACGCAAGTACTGAGGCAAAAGCAGATATTACCACGATTGGCAGTTTATCCATTATTGGCATTATTATATTAATGATTACGGTATTCCGCTCTGTCAGACCTGTTTTTCTTTCATTGTTATCAATTTTTATTGGTATGATTTGTGGATTAGTTGCGGTTCTCTCAATATTTGGTGAAATTCATATTATGACACTTGTCATGAGTACCAGTATCATCGGCATCACAATTGATTATTCATTGCACTATCTAACCGAACGTTTGCTTCATGGCAATCGTGAATCAGCAATGAGCAGTTTGAAAAAATTAATTTCTACATTGTTCATTGCATTATGCACCAGCTTTATAGCCTATCTTATTTTATTAATTGCCCCATTTCCTGGTTTAAAACAACTTTCTGTTTTTGCTGTATTTGGGTTAACCGGTGCATTTTTAACAGTCGTATGTTGGTATCCTTTTTTAGTTAAAAAATTACCTGTTCGTGAACAAGTTGGTCAACATTTATTAACTTTTTGGCTTCAGCTTTGGCAATCGAGCGTGATGCAGTGGGGCATGGTGATCTTTGCATTAATCTTTATTGCTTATGGATTAATACATTTAAAAGTTGATGATAATATTAGTAAATTACAAACTTTGCCAGCCGAACTACAACAACAGGAAAAACAGATAGTCAGTATTACACACCAATCAAACGAACAAAAGTGGTTTATTGTTTTTGGCGATAATGCTCAGCAAACATTACAGCGGCTTGAAAATTTTATCCCACAATTAGAACATGCAAAACAACAAGGCGTATTTGCACAATATCAAACAATTAATTTACCTTCTATTAAAAAACAGCAAAAAAATGTTGCGCTGATTCAGCAATATGCCCCTGAAATCCTAGCTTCATTGCAACAATTAGGTATTAATGCAAATCCACCAAACATTGTGCAACCTATTGATGTTATCACTCCCGAACAATGGCAACAAAGTGTAATTAGTCAAGGTAGAAAGTTACTCTGGTTATCATTGAAAGATGGGAAAAGTGCAACATTAATTCCCATTAGTGGGATTGAGCAATTAACTGAACTTAAAGCGTTATCCAAACCAGATCAAGGTATTTATTGGTTAGATCGCCGTTCAGAATTTAATACCATGTTTACCCATTATCGAATCCATTTATCACAATTAATGACTGGAGCCGTATTATTTATTTGTTTGTGCTTTATTTTTTATAATATCAAACAAGGTTTAAAATTTGCGTTAAAAAGCACATTACCTACACTGTTATCAATTGGTATCGCGCTATCGGTACATGGTATAATAGGGCAAACAATAAATTTATTCTCAATGTTAGCACTGATTCTTGTCATTGGCATCGGTATCGACTATAGTCTATTTTTAAGTAATGATAAAAGCCAAACTCAAAGTGCACTATTGGCAGTGATTTTGGCTGCCTTAACAACATTATTATCGTTTGGTCTACTCATTATTAGCCATACTAGTGCAATTATGGGATTTGGTTTAGTTTTAACAAGTGGCATATTTGGCGCTTTTTTATTTGCTCCACTTGTTATAAGAAATAAAACATAAAACACAAATAAATAGAAATATCAGGAATTTTTGGATGAAGAAATATTTAGTTTTACTGATTTTAGCACTAACAACACTCATTTCAGCGTGCGCACATCAATCTGAACAACCAAAAGCTTGGTTAACTAAGCAAATTAATATCAAATTGCCATCGCCCAAATTTAATCAACCTTATCACGACCAACAACTTCTTAAATTTAAATACCACAATCACGAAAATTCAATTATTACGTTAGTGGATGCGAATCAAAATCAATTGAAAGTTGTGGCATTATCTGCATTAGGAGTGCGGCTATTTGAACTTGAATATGACGGAAAAAATGTTAAAACTAAACAGAACATTTTTGTTAAAGAACTGCCTCCTCCAGAGCAAGTTCTATCAGATATTTTGTTTAGCATTTTACCAACCAAAGAGTGGCAATCTTCATTACCGAAAGGTTGGATTCTGGTTGATAATGAATTTAACCGAATCTTATCAGATGATAAAAATGAACCTATACTGACCATAACTTATCAAGAAAAACTGTCTGATCAGATCCGCAAACCGATCCGAATTGAACATCAAATATTTGGATATCAAATTATTATACAAAGTATGGATACAGCTAAATGATATATATAGCGGCACTTGGTGCAATTAATGCTTTAGGTAATAACCTTACAGAGATAAAACAAAATTTAACAGAAAAATCTGGCGCCAGACACTGTCTGGTTGAAGAAAATCACTGGTTATTAAATGGTAAAAAAACCTGGTTAGGCAAAGTGAAAGACAACTTGCCTGATATTCCAGAACATTTATCCCAATATGGAACACGCAATAATCAATTATTGTATGCAGCTTATTTACAAATTCAGCATGAAATTCATCAAACTATCAAAAAATACGGTACTCAACGTGTTGCTATCATAATGGGAACCAGCACATCGGGAATTCATGAAGGTGATATTTATATTAAACATTGTTTAACCAATAATAACCAACAAAACTTATTTACCTACAATCAGCAAGAATTGGGGGATCCTTCTTCGTTCCTTAAGGCTTTACTAAAATTACAAGGCCCAAGCTATACCATATCAACTGCTTGTACGTCGAGCGCAAGAGCAATTATCAGTGGTAAGCGACTTATTGAAGCAGGTATTGTTGATGCTGCAATAGTGGGCGGTGCAGATAGTCTTGGCAGAATGCCTATCAATGGTTTTAATGCCCTAGAAGCCCTATCAGAAAATCCTTGTATGCCTTTTGCCCAAAATCGTAATGGAATAAATATTGGTGAAGCAGGCGCAATATTTTTATTAACGAAAACTGAAACTAGTGACATTGCTGTTTTAGGTACTGGCGAATCCTCCGATGCTTATCATATATCTTCACCTCATCCCGAGGGCATTGGCGCTGAACAAGCGATGCAATTAGCGCTGGATGATGCCAAATTACAACCAAGCCAAATTGGTTATATTAATTTACATGGTACAGCAACCATATTGAATGATATCGCTGAAAGTAAAGCAGTCTACCGATTATTTAATCAAACATTACCACCCTGTAGCTCAACAAAACATCTGACCGGGCATACTTTAGGTAGTGCGGCTGCCACCGAATTAGCTATTAGTTATTTATTACTTGAACAAAATATTTATCTACCTAAACAAGATTTTTCAATATCGCAATATGATGAAAATCTGGATAAAATCAACATAGTTACTCAAGAAATGATGTTAAAAAAACCTATTATAATGTCAAATTCTTTTGCATTTGGAGGCAATAATACATCACTTATAATTGGAAAAGTTTAATGCAATATCATTTAGCAAGTTATTATTTACCACACGAAAAACCAATGGTCATGATTGAAAAGGTTCACTTTGTTGATGCACAGCAATGCATTTGCAGTGTTGAGGTAAATAAACAAGGCATACTATCCCCTTTTTTAAATGAAGATGATACGTTACCAAATTTTTATGCCATTGAGTTAATGGCTCAAACTATAGGTGTATGGAATGGTTATCATGGCATGGTGAGTGATAAAAAACCCACACTTGGTATGTTATTAGGCGGACGCGCAATTAAAAGTACGTTAAACGCCTTTCCATGCAATAGTCATTTAATGATTCATGCAAATTTGGTACTTAATGATGCCAAATTGGCTAATTTTGAATGCAAAATTATGATCAATCAAGAAATCGTTACAACCGGAAAATTAAATGTTTATGAACCAGATGAATGCGAATTAGACAATTTATTTGGTCAACAGCGATTTGGATAGGAGAAGAACAATAATGGAAAGAACAGTACTTGTCACTGGGGCAAGTAAAGGAATTGGTCAAGCGATTGCTTACAAACTTTCACAAGATGGTTTCACTATCGCCGTTCATTACCACAGTGATAAGCAAGGAGCGCTTGATACTCAAGCCACCATTGAAAAATTGGGTGGTAGAGCACGTTTAATACAATTTGATGTCAGTAACCATTCGCAATGTCAACAAACGATTGAGCAAGATATTGCTCTTAATGGCGCCTATTATGGTGTTGTGAATAATGCAGGAATCATACGAGATGGCGCCTTCCCTGCATTAACAGAAAATGATTGGAAAGATGTTATTCATACAGATCTCGATAGTTTTTATAATGTTCTTCATCCTTGTATTATGCCAATGATTGGACTACGCCGTGGCGGGCGTATTATTGTTATCTCATCTGTCTCTGGCATAGCAGGCAATCGAGGACAAGTTAATTATAGCGCAGCAAAAGCGGGGATAATCGGCGCAAGTAAAGCATTAGCACTTGAACTGGCTAAACGAAAAATCACTGTTAATTGTATTGCTCCGGGATTAATTGATACTGGCATATTAGATATGGAGCCCATTGCACTGCAAGAAGCAATGAAAATGATTCCATTAAAACGAATGGGACAGGTTGAAGAAGTTGCGGGGCTTGCCAGCTATTTAATGTCAGATTTAGCAGGATATGTCACACGCCAAGTCATTTCAATCAATGGAGGAATGATATGACCAAAAGAGTCGTTATAACAGGTATGGGTGGTGTCACGGCATTTGGCAATGACTGGTTAAGTGTACAAACAAATTTAAAGCAATTAAATAATGCCGTCAGATATATGCCTGAATGGGAAATTTATGACGGACTGCACACAAAATTGGGTGCCCCTATCGACAATTTTACCTTGCCAGAACATTATACCCGTAAAAAAACTCGCTCTATGGGTAGAGTGTCATTACTGTCTACTAAAGCAACAGAACTAGCGTTAGAAAAAGCAGGATTATTAGATGATCCAATCCTAACGAATGGTGAAACAGGTATCGCTTTTGGTTCTTCAACAGGAAGCACTCAGCCGGTTGCTGAATTTGCAACTATGTTAAACGAAAAACATACTAACAACATAACGGCGACCACCTATATACAAATGATGCCACATACAACAGCGGTAAACACTGGCTTATTTTTTGGATTAAAAGGTAGATTGATAACAACCTCGAGTGCTTGTACTTCTGGAAGCCAAGCTATTGGATATGCTTATGAAGCCATTAAATACGGGATGCAAACTATTATGGTTGCTGGAGGCGCTGAAGAGTTATGCCCTTCCGAAGCTGCTGTATTTGATACTTTATTCGCAACAAGCCAATTAAACGATCAACCCAAAAAATCACCACGACCTTATGATCGGGATAGAGACGGACTGGTTATTGGTGAAGGAGCCGGTGCACTTATACTGGAAGAGTATGAACATGCCAAAGCCCGAGGTGCTAAAATATATGGTGAAATTATCAGTTTTAAAACCAATTGCGATGCTAGTCATATCACACAACCACGCCAAGAAACCATTCAAATCTGTATGGAACAAGCTTTACAACAAGCAAGATTAGATCCTAAACAAATTGGTTACATTAGTGCTCACGGTACAGCTACCGCCAGAGGTGATATAGCCGAAAGTAATGCTGTTGCCAATATCTATGGTAACCAAACCCCAATATCGTCATTAAAAAGCTATTTTGGACATACACTTGGGGCTTGTGGTGCAATTGAAGCTTGGTTATCTGTCGAAATGATGCATAATGGTTGGTTCAACCCAACTATTAACCTTGAAAATGTCGATCCTGCTTGTGGTGACTTGGATTATATTGTCGGTTCAGGCCGAAATTTGGATATTGAATATATGCAAACCAATAATTTTGCTTTTGGCGGTATCAACACTTCAATTATTATTAAACGTATCTAGTTTTTTCTAAAAATAACAACTGTATAACTTAATTACAGTTGTTATTTTCTAGGGGGAAGTAATTAATACTCCGTTTCAAGCGAATAAAAAGGGCATTACAGGCCATTTCCTTGCCTGAAAAACAATCTTTCAACGCTTTTTACCACATTTTTTGAAATTTTCTCAGAAAGTTTTTGTCTACGTTGATAACTGACAGAAATAATCTTATGCGAATCCAAGTGAGATAAAATAAAATCATCACTGGTACTGATTTCATCCACCAAGCCTTTATCTTTCGCTTGTGTTGCAAACCAGTGTTCACCCGTTGCCACTTGATCGATATCGATATTGGGACGATACTCTTTAACAAAATCTTTAAATAACAGATGAGTTTCTTCAAGTTCTTGTTTGAATTTTTGGCGACCTTCATCAGTGTTTTCACCAAACATAGTTAACGTCCGTTTATACTCACCTGCTGTTTGTAACTCAATATCCACATCATGCTTTTTAAGTAAGCGATTAAAGTTAGGAATCTGAGCAACCACACCAATCGAACCAACGATAGCAAAAGGTGCTGCAACAATTTTATTGGCAGTACATGCCATCATATATCCACCACTTGCGGCCACTTTATCAACGACAGCAGTAAAAGGAATATTACGAGTTCTGAAACGTAATAATTGTGACGCAGCTAATCCATAACCATGTACAACACCACCAGGACTTTCAAGTTTAATCACGACTTCATCTTCAGGTTTAATAATCGCTAATACCGCCGTAATTTCTTGACGTAATTCTTCAACTTCGTGCGCATCCATACTACCATTAAAAGATAACACAAATAGTTTGGGTTTGGTCTTTTCGTCCGTTTGGTTAATGGTCTGTGAATCTGGCGAATCTTCGGTGAGCCCAGCTTTAGGCTGTTCGCCCGCTTTTTCCTGTTTCTTTTTTTGTTTAGCGGCTAATTTTGCCTGTTTCTTCTCAAGCTTTTTCTGTTTTTTGAGATCTTTCATAAACTGCTTAGCTTCGAGCTCGTCCATGCTCGACATTAACATTTCATCTTTAACTTGTTCATACTCTTGACTGACATCTTTTACCGATAAGCGACCAGCAATCGTTGCCGATTTGCGACGCTGACTTAATATGAAGATCAGCACGGCTAAAATTGCAACAACAACAGTAGCTGTTTCAGCTAAGAAAAGAGAATATACTGAAAACCAATTCATTTAATAATTATCCTTTGATTGAATATTTTATTTATTATAACAATATAATTGAGGATTGTGCCGAAAATCAACAAAGATAAAAATTGTCGCTTTATTCGGCAATTCAAATTATTTATACTGTTAGCCCAATTTATTGTTATATGAGAACGAATATGTCTTTACGCCCAATTACCGAAATTGCCAATCACTGTAATATACCTGAAGAATTTGTCCTTCCTTATGGTAAACATGTAGCCAAGATCGATTTATCCATTATCAAAGAAAATCAAAACAAAACAACAGGCAAATTGGTACTTGTTACTGCTATAACGCCAACTCCCCTTGGAGAAGGTAAAACGGTCAATACCATTGGGCTAAGTGAAGGATTGAATTACTTAGGCAAAAAAGCGATTGCTTGCATTCGTCAACCCAGTCTTGGACCGGTATTTGGTGTAAAAGGTGGCGCAGCCGGTGGTGGGCAAGCCGAAGTATTACCGATGGAGACATTAAATTTACATTTAACGGGTGACATCCATGCGATAACAGCAGCGCATGATTTAGCATCGGCAGCATTAGATTCACGACTTTATCACGAAGATCGTCTTGGTGATGAATTCACAAACGAAACGGGATTACCTCGTTTAAATATTGATATTCATCGCATTGTTTGGAAACGCGTCATTGATCATAACGATCGAGCATTACGTAAAATTACTGTTGGCGTCGGTGGCGGTGTAAATGGCGTTGAACGTCAAGATGGATTTGAAATTACCGCTGCTTCTGAGCTTATGGCAATTTTAGCTTTAGCTTCGGATTTACAAGATATGCGTGAACGCATTGGACGTATTATTTTAGCTTATAATACTAATGGCGAACCAATAACGGCTGAGCAACTTGAAGTTGCAGGTGCAATGACAGTATTACTTAAAAATGCCATTAACCCAAATCTGATGCAAACTGTCGAAAATACACCGGTTTTAATTCATGCCGGGCCTTTTGCTAATATTGCGCATGGTAACTCTTCTGTTATTGCGGATCGCATTGCATTAAAACTTGCTGACTATGTGGTGACTGAAGCAGGATTTGGATCGGATATGGGGATGGAAAAATTCTTCAATATCAAATATCGCCAAGCAGGAATCAAAGCCGATTGTGTTGTATTGGTAGCGACTGTACGAAGTTTAAAATCTAACAGTGGTAAATATAACATTAAACCGGGTCAACCCATTCCAAAAGAGATATCGGAATCTAATGTTGAATTACTTGAAATTGGTGCAGCTAACTTGGCATGGCATATTAATAATGCCAAAAGTTATGGTTTACAAGTCATTGTAGCTATAAATCGCTTTCCACATGATAGCGAAAAAGAACTTGCTTTCTTACAAAAATACGCGGTTGAACATGGCGCATTGGCGTGTGAAATTAGTGAAGTCTTTACACAAGGTGGTAAAGGTGCTGAAAAACTGGCTGAGCATGTTATCAAAGCTTGCGCTATGCCGAGTAAAATTCAATTGCCCTACCCAGATAACATGCCATTGATTGATAAGATTCAAACTATTGTAAAAAAATATGGTGCTAATAAAGCAAACTTATCCGCTAAAGCATTGGAAAACATTAAAGAGATCGAAGCATTGAAACTGGATCATCTGCCACTTTGTATTGCTAAAACTCCTATGTCAATTAGTGCTGATGCCAACTTAAAAAATGTCCCTACTAACTTTGATGTCGATATCAGTCATCTAGCCATATCCGCTGGTGCTGGTTTTATTCGAGTTTATGCAGGAAACGTCATGACCATGCCTGGACTTGGTACCAATCCAGCATATAGGCAAATTGATATTGACAAAGATGGTAATATTATAGGTTTAAGCTAATGCAAGAAGTGATTATGCAAACCAAACAACAATATAAAGCATTTATAGATGAACAAAACTGTATTGGCTGTGGCAAATGTATTCGCGTTTGTCCAACCGATGCAATTGTTGGCAGTAAACAAGTTTTACATTCCATTTTGCCACAATTATGTACCGCATGTAGTAATTGTATTAATACCTGCCCAACGGACTGTATTACTTTAAGCACTTTAGGCGTGAGACTAAGTGACGCAGAAGAGTTACAGTTAACGCAGAAAAAACAGCAACGGCTCAATCACAATCAGTTAGTTCCACCGACAATATTATTTCCTCGCACTGTGCCAACAAGTAATACTCAAAAATCGGTCAATCAAACCGATCGTAAACAGTCAATTGCTGATGCGATTGCCAGAGTAAAAGCCAAAAAAAACCTCGCTAAGTAGCGAGGTTTTTATTTAAGACTCTATGCCAACCAATTATTCATTCGGTTAACATCAAACATGTATTAGTCTTTATTGCCACTTCTGAATGCTCGTTTACGATCATTTTCAGTTAAATGACGTTTACGAATACGAATCGATAATGGTGTAACTTCGACTAATTCATCATCATCAATAAACTCTAATGCTTGTTCTAATGACATCTTAACAGGTGGTGAAAGTGTTGTCGCTTCATCAGTACCTGACGCACGCATATTGGTTAATTTTTTTCCTGTTAAACAGTTAACCGTTAAATCATTTGATCGAGTATGAATACCAATAATTTGACCTTCATAAACTTCAGCACCATGACCTAAGAATAATTTACCACGATCTTGCAAGCTATAAAGCGCATACGCTAATGCTTTACCCGTACCGTTCGAAATCATTACCCCGTTATTACGTTGTCCAATTTCACCCGGACGCACATCATCATAATGACTGAATGTAGAATAAAGTAAACCGGTACCCGAGGTCATTGTCATAAATTCAGTTCTAAAACCGATAAGACCACGGCTTGGAATCACATAATCTAAACGTACACGTCCTTTACCATCAGGTAACATATTGGTTAAATCACCTTTACGTAAACCAAGTGCTTCCATCACTGAACCTTGATGTTGCTCTTCGATATCAAGCGTCACTTGTTCAAATGGTTCTTGCTTTTTACCGTCAATGTCACGATAAATAACTTTAGGGCGTGATACTCCTAATTCATAACCTTCACGACGCATATTTTCGATTAATACAGATAAATGCAATTCACCTCGACCAGATACTCTAAATGCATCCGGATCTGGCGTTTCTTCTACACGAAGCGCAACATTATGCACGAGTTCTTTTCTTAAACGTTCCAAAATTTGACGTGAAGTGACATATTTACCTTCTTTACCGGCAAAAGGTGAACTGTTGACATTAAAGAACATCGTTACAGTTGGTTCATCAACACTTAAAGCAGGTAAAGCTTCAACACAACTATTATCACAAATCGTATCAGAAATACCTAACTCACCTAATCCGGTTAAAGCAATAATATCACCAGCTTCAGCAACTTCTGCTTCATAACGTTGCAAGCCTAAATGACCTAAAACTTGCCCTACTTTACCCGTTCGTTTATTCCCTTCACTATCAATAATAGTGACTTGTTGATTTGGTTTTACACGACCTCGTTTAATGCGACCAATGCCTATAACGCCAACATAATTATTATAATCAAGTTGTGAAATTTGCATTTGGAATGGGCCGTCTAAATCAACTTTCGGTGGCTCAACATATTTTACAATCGCTTCGAATAATGGCGTCATATCTTCAGCCATATTTTCATGGTCAAGCCCTGCGATTCCCATTAAAGCTGAAGCATAAACAATCGGAAAATCTAATTGTTCATCAGTCGCACCTAAATTGACAAACAAGTCAAACACTTGATCGACAACCCAATCAGGACGCGCACCCGGACGGTCAACTTTATTAATAACAACGATTGGTTTTAAACCATGAGCAAACGCTTTTTGTGTCACAAAACGTGTTTGTGGCATTGGGCCGTCCATTGCATCAACCAGCAATAGCACAGAATCCACCATAGACATAACACGTTCAACTTCACCACCAAAATCAGCATGTCCTGGGGTGTCAACAATATTTATACGGTAACCATTCCAGTCAATCGCTGTGTTTTTAGCTAAAATGGTAATACCACGCTCTTTTTCAAGCGCATTTGAATCCATTATTCGCTCGTTATCGTCACCACGCAAATTATCAAGCGTACCTGACTGTTTCAACAATTTATCAACCAAAGTTGTTTTACCATGGTCAACGTGAGCAATAATGGCTATGTTTCTTAAATTTTCAATCACAATTAAAATCCCAATTAGGAGACAGATTCTTTAGGCGCAATATTGTACACCTTTTTGATCCAAATGTTGATCTATATCATAAAGTTTCTTTAAAAGAGTGCAATAAATTGATAACCATTTAGAATTTTTAAATTATATTACAAAAAATTAGATTATTAACACACTTCGGCATAAAACTGATCAGCAAACTCTTCTACTTTTGACCAATCTGTATATTCAATCATGGGTTTACTTACATCGGTATCACCTTTTCCAAGCCACATAATAAAACGGATCATATTACGGTCAAACCAATTATATTGTGGATAATAAAGTGCCCCGGCAAAGACAGCTTTGATGGTCGGTTTCCATAATATTTTAGCTAAAAACTTTCTGGTATATAAATTGGTTTCAGGGGTATTTTTATTGAGCTTTCTTGCCACCATATTCACCCCAAAAAATCCAGACTTTATTTGATTTAATTGCTGATAATGAGCATCAATAAATTTTTTCATTATTTTACTGTAAAAACCATAACGAATTGAACTTCCAAGAAGCACTGCTTGATAGGGTGTTAAATCGATTTTGGTATCCGGTAATAACTCAATCACGTCACAATCACACTTGTGACCCAAACGATTTTTTATTCGCTCCATAATTTTGAGTGTTTGTTTTTCGTGCGTAGTATAAAGTAACAAGACTTTAATAGCAGTGGTCATAACATTGCCTCTTTATTTTAAATATCGACTAATTATCAATATTACTTTTTTTATGATAAAAATTAACAAATTCGGGATGATTTCATGCAAAACTTTGATTATAGTATTAAGCTAATTTAACCAGACCGGAACTGAATATGACGATTTCACCTCCAAAACTGAGTGCAATTATTTTGGCGGCAGGAAAAGGCACACGGATGTATTCCAACCTTCCTAAAGTTTTACACAAAATCGGCGATAAACCGATGTTACAACATGTTATTGATACTGTTCAACAACTTAATCCCCATTATATCAATATTATCTATGGACATGGCAAAGATCAGCTTGAAAAGGCACTGGAAAATCAATCCGTAAATCTTGTTTTTCAAGCTGAGCAACTCGGAACAGGACACGCAGTCCAGCAAGCCATACCTTATATTCAAGATGAAGAAGATATTTTGATTTTATATGGTGATACGCCACTTATATCGGTTCAAACATTGCAAACTTTAATTAACAATAAACCCAAACAAGGTATTGCACTGTTAACCGTTAAACTGGATGATCCAACTGGCTATGGACGTATTGAGCGTAAAGATGGCAAAGTGACCGCCATTGTTGAACAAAAAGATGCCACGTCAGAACAGCAAAAAATTAATGAAATTAATACGGGTATTATGATCGTAACAGGAAAACTATTGAAAAACTGGTTATCTCGTTTAACAAATCATAATGCACAAAAAGAGTACTATCTGACTGATATTATCAATTTTGCTTATCAAGATGGATATGACATTATTACTGCTCACCCTATTGAACAATTTGAAGTTGAGGGAGTCAATAATCGTCTACAATTGGCCACACTAGAGCGCCACTATCAACAGCAACAAGCAAAACGTTTACTTAACGCTGGCGTGACTCTACTTGATCCCGAGCGATTTGACTTACGAGGTATACTTTCACATGGTATGGATGTCACCATTGATTGTAACGTCATCATCAATGGCAATGTCAAATTAGGGAATAACGTCTTTATCGGTGCTGGATGTATCTTAAAAAACTGCATCATTGGCGATAATAGTGAAATTAGTCCTTATAGCATAATTGAAGATTCAATCATTGCAGAACAATGTACGATAGGGCCTTTTGCTCGATTACGACCTGGCTCAAAACTCGATGAAAAAGCACATGTCGGCAACTTTGTTGAACTTAAAAAAGCCCATTTAGGCAAAGCCAGTAAAGCGGGGCATTTAAGTTACCTTGGAGATAGTGAAATAGGGAGTAACGTTAATATCGGTGCAGGCACTATCACTTGTAATTATGATGGTGCAAACAAATTTGAAACCATTATTGAAGACGATGTCTTTGTTGGCTCTGATACACAGTTAATTGCCCCAGTGAAAATTGGTAAAGGCGCAACCATTGCAGCAGGAACAACGGTTACTAACAACGTGGGGGACAATGAACTTGTGGTAAGCCGTGTTAAACAAAGACAAATTAGTGGCTGGAAGCGACCTACAAAATCAAAATAGCGAGGAGTAAACTGTGTGTGGAATTGTCGGTGCCATTGCTAACCGTGATGTAGCAGAAATTCTGTTAGAAGGCTTAAAACGATTAGAGTATCGGGGTTATGATTCGGCTGGTCTTGCCATTATATCGCCTCAAGGTAAATTACAAAGAGTAAGGCGAGTTGGAAAAGTCAATAAACTGAAAGAAGCACTTGATAGCAAACCATTAAAAGGCTCGATAGGCATTGCGCATACACGTTGGGCTACACATGGTGAACCGACAGAACTCAATGCGCATCCCCATATTTCCGATTATATTGCCGTTGTTAATAATGGTATTATTGAAAACTATGAACCACTCCGTGAAAAGTTGATTGCTAAAGGCTATCAATTTCGCTCAGAAACAGATACGGAAGTTATTTCCCACTTAGTTCACGATATTATTTCAACTGATAATTGTTCATTAATTAATGCGGTAAAAAAAGCCATACCATTACTACGAGGAGCTTATGGTACCGTAATTATGGACATACGAAATCCTGACCAACTTGTGGCGGCTCGTTCCGGTAGCCCGTTAGTAATTGGTTGTGGTATCGCTGAGCATTTTATTGCCTCAGATCAACTTGCTTTATTACCCGTGACCAATCAGTTTATCTATTTAGAAGAAGGTGATATTGCACTGATTACACACAAAACCGTTTCTATATTTGATAAAAATAACAATCAAGTTAAGCGCCCATTTGTCACCTCTGATGTTAAATATGATGCAGGAAGTAAAACAGGCTATAACCATTACATGCAAAAAGAGATATACGAACAACCTAATGCAATTAAAAATACATTGGAAGGTCGTATACAGCATGGCAAAGTCAATTTATCCGAATTAGGCGAACAATCTAACACGATACTTAAGCAAGTTGAGCATATCCAAATTGTTGCTTGCGGTACCGCGTATAATGCTGGTATGGTTGCTCGCTATTGGTTTGAAGCATTAGCAGGGATTCCTTGTGATGTTGAAATAGCCTCAGAATTTCGCTATCGTAAACCTGCTAAGCGTAAAAATAGTTTATTTATTTCACTATCTCAATCGGGTGAAACCGCTGATACACTTGCCGCATTAAGGTTAGCAAAAGAAAATCACTATTTAAGCACCTTAGCCATATGTAATGTCGCTGCTTCAACGTTAGTACGTGAAGCCGAACTGGTATTATTAACCAAAGCAGGGGTTGAAATTGGTGTAGCTTCAACGAAAGCATTTACCACTCAATTGACTGTATTACTACTACTTGTTGCAAAATTAGGTCGATTAAATCAGATGGCTCAAAGTACGGAACAAGCAATTGTCCATGCTCTTCAAACCTTGCCCAATCGTATTGAACAAGTACTCATTGCGGAACCGAAAATCAAAAAACTGGCCGAACAATTTGTTAATAAACATCATGCGCTCTTTTTAGGGCGTGGCGAGCAATACCCGATTGCCATGGAAGCATCATTAAAATTAAAAGAGATCTCTTATATCCATGCAGAAGCCTATGCCGCAGGTGAACTGAAACATGGGCCTTTAGCACTTATTGATGCCGATATGCCCGTCATCGTGATGGCGCCCACAAACGACATGCTAGAAAAGCTAAAATCAAATATTGAAGAAGTTCGGGCTCGGGGCGGTCAACTTTATGTTTTTGCCGAACAAGATGCAGGATTTATAAGCGATGATACAATGCATATCCTTAACCTGCCTTATATTGAAGAGTTAACGGCACCTATCTACTACACCGTACCGACACAATTATTAGCCTATCATGTGGCTTTAATAAAAGGTACAGACGTTGATCAACCTCGTAATTTGGCAAAATCGGTGACTGTTGAATAGCTTTTTAAATATATTATCTAACAGTCTTAAATTTTAAATTGACCTATCAGACAAGCCTCTTTTTTAACGAGTTTAAATAACCCAATATTATCCTTAGACTGATTGGGTTAAGTAAAAATTGATTAATTCAAATAATTATTCCCACGATTGAAAATTAAATTTTTACCTATAATTAACGAATAATTTAAATTTTCGTTGACTTTAAAAATTTAATAACTTAGCATTTATTTTACTTTGTTAACATTTTCTTTACGCATTAATTATAAGAAACTGTTATTCATATAAAAAAAATGCTATACACCCCTAAACTCAATGGGTCTCAAATAAATGACCTTACCGAAAAATGAGATAAATTTAGTTAACGGTAGTCGTCGAGGAGTCATTAAAGATGGTTATCAAATTTCAAGGGGAAAAAGGTATAGATAAGTGGCATTATGATATTAGTATCTGCACGTCATGGTAAATTCTAACTGAGTTTCACTAATATTTATGCAGTAATATAAACTTTTACTGCATAATTTTTTGTCATACAAATTATAGAACAGTTAAAATGAAAAAAATATTATTAAGTATAGTTTTTTTTGCAATAATTCCATTTTTATCACAATCCCAAGAATTAGAATGGTTCTTAGATGAAGATGAGCAAGGTCTACTATTTATAGCATTAAAAATTAATGATCTTGATGAAGAACTTACATGTATACTAGATACAGGAACTACAGAGGTCTTAAATTTACCAATAGATATTATTAATAAAATTGAAGATAAAGTTGAAAAAGATGATAAACGAAAGCGTACTGATATACTAGGCAACATCCAATATTCTCGTCAATTTATGTTACGAAACGTTAAAATTAATAATTTATTTTATGAAAAATTAGAAATTGAAGAGTATAAACCTTGGGGAGCTATTTTAGATATAAATACTGGAGAGAAAAAAGCAAAAAAAGAGCAACATTTTGATTATCAACATGTTGCAGTAGCTGGTTTAGGCTTTTTTGTAAATAAAGTCGTTACTTTTGATATCATAAGTAACAAACTCATTTTATCTGATAATTTTACAAAACAAATTGAAAACGATTGGTTAGAAATACCTTTCACTAAAGGTTCAAAAGGACATTTAATATTAAATGCTACTGATGATGTCAAAAGTTATGCATTAATATTCGATACTGGTGCAGGAAAAAATATAATTAGTTCTAAAAAACTTTCTAATAACAAAGAATTAATAAAATTAAAGGAGTTTCCTTTTTATATTACGGAACTATCTTTTGTCGATATTCCTAATTTCAAAGATGATTTTATAGTACTTGATGGGTTAACTGATGATTTGCCTGCTGATGGCATACTTGGCAATGATTTTTTATATAGTTATATCGTTAAGATTGATTTTAAAAATCAGAAAATGTGGATAAAACCTCAACCGGAAGAATAATATATCGTAAATTTACAGTATTTAAACTTACTACTCTATCAACATATGCAATATATGAAACAAGAACCAATTTAAAACAATAAAATGGGCATTAAATAAAAAAACTCCATCATAACTAAATTTATAGTAAAAATGGAAAAAATTAAATAAGTTAAAAATTAAATTAGAAAGCATGACAAGCAAAAAATATAAAGATTTATTTCCATTTTTTCTTTTTGTTAAATTCTTTAGGGTATTCAACCCACCATATCGCAAAAAAATCAATAAAAAACAATACAAATGTTGACCATATTAAAAAATTATAATCTGAATTATACTTGGAAATATCTCCCCCTTTAGATAATAAAAAACCATGAGAAATAGTGACAATATAGCTATAAATTAGACTGATACGCCTCTTCCATATTAACTTAGCATTATATCGATAATCATTAACGGTATATTTTCTAAATTGAAAAGAAATAATAATTCCGAGAAAAGAATACAAATAAAATAAAAAATAATTTAAAAACACCACGTTTATTCATTAACCTCTTCATTATTTTCATCGGAATATATAGGATATGTTGAACCGTCTGGTGTGATACATTTGTAATAACCCGAACTTTTATTAGGATCCGAATTGTCTGCCATAACAAAATTACATGAATGGATTATTTCACCTACATTATTAATATTTTCTGGTTGAGGAATATATAATGCAGGTTCATCAGTCTCTTTATTTTTAAAGAAAATATTTTTAGCTTCATCTACAATGTCAGTTAGAGATATAGCATCACTCACTATCTCAACCGTTAGCCATTTTCCACTCATCCTTTTGAATGCTCTTTGCAAATCCTGAACACCATAATAATATAATTTAAAAACTTCTTTATTTACTGGATTAAATTCATTGATTTTTAATGTTTTATCTAATTTAGGTTCTAATTTTAGTTTACCATGAACTGAAATGCCCAAATCGACGAAATCATAAGCAAGCGAACCAACATATTTAGACACACCCAACACTTGAGCAAATTTTGATCGTGATGATTTTATAAATATTAAACGATATTATCAAGGCAAATAATTTAATTAACTTTATGATTTAAAATTTCTTTTTTTATTATTGGTTATATTTTAAACCGATTACATATAACCATGATCAACTATAATCAGTCTTTTTGAAAATCATTTTTGTTATCGTTTTAAATTATCAATTAAAAATATTACATACTGTTTTTTCAAAATTTTTCAGATTTTTTTCCTGCTGCTTTTGAATATTTTTAATTCATCACTATTAAAATGTGATTTATATCACAAATTTTAAAAATACCCCTCCTTTTGCAACGTGATCTTGATCACGTTTACTGACTTTTTCTAATGAATCCACGCCATGAACGTATCTAAAATAGTGTTAATTCAATGACATCAATCAATAAGGAAGGTAACGAAAATGAGTCGTTCAAACATAAAAGTTAAAGTCCAAAATTTTGGGCGTTTTTTAAGCAATATGGTTATGCCAAATATTGGCGCATTTATCGCATGGGGGTTGATCACCGCTATTTTTTTATACAATGCAAGGGATCCCAGTGCTGGAGGTTGGTTTCCAAATGAACGTGTATCAACATCGTTTATTGGGCCGATGATCACTTATTTACTGCCACTATTAATTGGTTATACCGGCGGTAAACTCATGTATAACGACCGTGGCGCCGTTGTTGGTGCGATTACGACTATTGGCGTAATTGTCGGGTCATCTATACCAATGTTTTTAGGCGCAATGATAGCTGGTCCTTTAGGCGGCTTTATGATCAAGCAATTTGATCGCTTAATAGATGGTAAAGTTAAAAGTGGTTTTGAGATGTTAGTCAATAACTTTTCAGCTGGCATTCTTGGTATGATGCTTGCACTAATTGCTTATTTTGCTATTGGTCCAGCTGTGGCTTGGTTAACCAATATATTGATTATCGCCGTCCAATTTATGGTTGATCATGGATTATTGCCACTCACCTCTATTTTGGTCGAACCGGCTAAAGTTTTGTTCCTCAACAATGCCATTAATCATGGTGTCTTTACCTCATTGGGTGTGACACAAGTAGCAGAAACCGGTAAATCGATTTTCTTTTTAATTGAAGCCAATCCGGGTCCCGGTTTAGGGCTTTTACTGGCCTATATGTTTTTTGGTAAGGGTGCCGCAAAAGGATCGGCTAGTGGTGCTGCGATCATTCATTTTTTTGGCGGAATTCATGAGATTTACTTTCCCTATGTGTTAATGAATCCCCGCTTGATTATTGCCGTTATTATGGGCGGAATGACCGGAATATTCACGTTAACAGTTTTTCATGCAGGTTTAACAGCTCCAGCTTCGCCCGGTTCGATTTTTGCTGTAATGAGTATGGCAAAAGGTTCCTATCTTGGCGTAACGCTTTCGGTCATGGCGGCGACGGCTGTCTCTTTTGTTATGTCAGTGATTTTATTAAAAACAACCAAAACATCGTCTAAAAGTCTTGATGATGCCAAATTAAGTCTCTCAAGCATGAAAGATGAGGCTAAAGGAAGAAAAAATGAAACGTTTGATCTAACTAAAGTCAAAAAAATAATCGTGGCTTGCGATGCAGGCATGGGCTCAAGTGCAATGGGTGCCGGTGTTTTACGCAAGAAGATTGAAAATGCCAACTTGGCAATCAATGTTAGCAATCTAGCCATTAATGATCTGCCCGATGATGTAGATATCGTCATTACGCATCAAGATTTAACGCACCGAGCCAGACAGTATGCCCCCAATGCTTGGCATATTTCGTTAACTAACTTTTTAGATAGTGAGTTATACAGTCAATTAGTCGACCAACTTAACCAGGCATTAGGAATTGAACAAAAGATAACGACAAAAAATGCCCCCCAAACTTCCGATAATTCCCCTCTCTTCCAATTAACCGACAAAAATATTTTTTTAAATTTAACCGCCAAAACAAAAGAAGAAGCAATCCGTTTTGCCGGTCAAAAATTAGTAGAAAATGGCTATGTTGACCCTGCCTACATTGAATCGATGCTAGAACGTGAAAAATTGACTTCAACCTATTTAGGTGAATTTATCGCTGTCCCTCATGGCACTATTGAATCTAAAAACAGTGTAATTAATACAGGTATCGTATTTTGCCAATACCCCTCAGGTGTTCAGTTCGGTGATAACAAAGAGGATTACGCCAAAATTGTTATTGGGATAGCTGCACGTAACAACGAACATTTGGACGTGATTGCAAAGCTGACCAACGCTCTCGATAACCCCAATACCATTACAAAACTCACAACAACTCACAGCGTGAAAGAGGTTTTAGCCTTATTAGGCTAATGCTGTTTTTGTACGCCTTACGTTTAGGTAAGAAAACTCGAACATTATTGAAACTCACAAGATATAAGGTATAAATTATGAAAGCATTACACTTTGGCGCGGGTAATATTGGACGCGGTTTTATTGGTAAATTATTATCTGATGCAGGATTTCACGTCACTTTTGCTGATGTCAATCAGCAAATTATTGATGAATTGGCACATCGTCATCAATATTCGGTCAATGTAGTTGGAGAAGAAGCAAGTACTGAGATAGTCTATCACGTCGATGCCATTAACAGTACATCACCTTACATTTGCCACCACATTGCAACGGTTGATTTAATTACAACCGCTGTTGGTCCACAAGTATTGAATAAGATTGCCCCAATTGTTGCTCAAGGTATTTTGAAAAGATATCAACACGATAATCAAGCGCCGCTAAATATTATTGCCTGTGAAAACATGGTTCGTGGTACCACTCAATTTAAGCAAGCAATCTTTGCACTATTACCTGAAACCTTACATCAATGGGTAGAAACTCATATTGGTTTTGTTGATTCCGCAGTCGATCGCATTGTGCCACCGACCCTATCACCATCAGGTGATATATTAGCCGTAACAGTTGAAACCTTTTCAGAATGGATTGTCGATAAAAAACAATTTATTGGCACTATTCCGAATATAGCCGGTATGGAGCCTGTCGATAATCTTATGGCTTTTGTTGAACGTAAATTATTTACGCTCAATACCGGGCATGCCATTACGGCCTATTTGGGCTTTTACTACAATTTCGCAACTATTCGTGATGCAATATTGAATGATCAAATTCGTTTTATTGTTCGTGGAGCAATGGAAGAAAGTGGGCAAGTATTGATTCATCGCTATAATTTTGATGATCAAAAACACATGGCATATATCGAAAAGATTTTATCCCGTTTTGAAAATCCCTATTTACACGATGATACCGCCAGAGTTGGACGTCAACCCATACGAAAATTAGGAGCAAGTGATCGTCTCATAAAACCGCTACTTGGCACATTTGAATATCAGATTAACAATTGTAATTTATTGATTGGTATTGCTGCTGCCCTTAACTATCGGAATAATGATGATGAACAAGCAGTGCAATTAGCAAAACAGATTGTTAATCATGGAGTGATACCCACTTTTTGTCAAATTTCGGGCATTGATAGTCATAATCCAGTTGTTCAACCAATCGAAGAACTTTATACTGCAATGCAAAATCATCAATTTTTATTAAAAGATGTCGGATAAAAGGCTACAAGAAGATAAAATACTAGAAAAACTCAATCAGCAAACTGATATTCACAGTTTGCTGACTGTCGCCATTAAACTGATCAACAAAAGTGTGAATCGGTTGATTCTCAACATTTTTTGTAAGGAACCCCATGCCATTAAATTTGTGATTCCTTCACTTATTGGTAAAAATGGGCCTTTAAATGATACATCTGTTTGTTTAAAATTGCTTTTTGCTTTGGGCATTTTAAGCCGTGCAGATTATGAAGATATCGAATTACTTATTGCCATTTTAGATGAGCTGGATCTTAGTGATAAACACTATCATTATAGTGATGACGAGATTCTTGGACCGATAAGCTTATTACATGATATGGTGTTACCACAAAATTGGGTGTTACAACAAGATCAAGTTGCCGAACTCGGGATTGTCGATAATTTTAAATCATCCATTTTACAAAATCGTTATCAGCAAATGATCCGTTCAGCACTGATTATTGCGATCACCGATCTTATACTTCGAATTAGTAATAAACCTAAACATAAAGATCATGATTAACTGTCTATTACCGACTTTTTAACGTAAAAATTATTTTAAGTGGGTAAAGTTAGCGGTAATGATCGGCTTTATTTCCTACTCTTTCATTTAGTCGGTATAATGCCACCATTTTATTGTAAATTGGGTTATTCATGAAAACGTTATTTGCCAGCACCTCGCGCGGACTTGAGGAGTTACTTAAGAAAGAGTTAGAAGAGTTAGGCTCGATCAATTGTAAAGTTACTCAAGGTGGTGTCTATTATGATGCCGATGAAACAACGTTATATCAGTCTTTATTATGGTCTCGTTTAGCATCACGCATTCTATTACCGCTTGCTGAATTTGATATATATAGTGATTTGGATCTCTATTCTTGCGTTTTTAATCTAAAATGGACTGATATTTTTGCCGTCGATAATTCATTTGTCATCAATTTTGTCGGGGTAAATGATTTTATCCGTAATAGTCAATATGGTGCATTGAAAATCAAGGATGCAATTGTCGATCATTTTGTCCGACAAACAAATACACGTCCTAATGTTGCAAAACACGATCCCGATATTCGAATTCATGCTTATCTTCATAAAAATCGTGTTACGCTATCCCTTGATTTAAGTGGAGAGAGCCTGCATCAACGTGGTTATCGTCAACAAACAGGTCAAGCACCACTAAAAGAGAGTTTAGCGACAGCAATTATTTTACGATCAGGCTGGCAAATTGATGAACCGCTACTTGACCCTATGTGTGGTTCGGGTACATTGTTAATTGAAGCAGCCATGATTGCAGCTAAAATCCCACCAGGATTTCATCGAAAACAATGGGGCTTTTTAGCATGGAAAGGGTTTAATCCTACACTTTGGAATGATCTGCTATTAAGAGCAAAACAGAATATTTGCCACCCCAAAGGCGTTTTTATTGGTTATGATAATAATGCAATAGTGTTGGAACGTGCACAACAAAATGCACATTATGCAGGCGTGAGCGATTATATTAGTTTTGCCAAACAAGATGTAACTCAATTAATCAATCCACTTTCATCCGAATCATCAGGCATGATTATCAGCAATCCGCCTTACGGTGAGCGTTTAGAAAGTGAACCTGCACTCATTGCCTTACATACTGCGTTAGGTCAACTTATTAAACAACATTTTGGTGGTTGGCGCCTATCACTGTTTAGTGGAGCCCCACAACTATTAGATTGCTTACAAATGCGTGCAGATAAGCAATTTAAGGCAAAAAATGGCCCACTGGATTGTGTGCAAAAAAATTATGTCATCGCCAAACGTGATAACACGCTACCGGTTTCTAATCCTAATTTACCGGCAGCGGATTTTGCGAATCGATTACGTAAAAATAAGCAAAAACTGGAAAAATGGGCTACTCAAGAGCAATTGGAATGTTATCGTCTTTATGATGCTGACCTGCCTGAATATAATGTTGCCATTGACCGTTACAAAGACAAAGTTGTCGTGCAAGAATATGCAGCGCCCAAAAATATTGATCCTCAAAAAACACGGCAACGGCTATTTGATATCATTAATGCGACTATGTCTGTATTAGAATTAACAGCCGATCAACTGATCTTAAAAACTCGGGAAAAGCAAAAAGGTAAACAACAATATCAAAAACTTGCTCAAAAGCAGGATTATTTTTTAGTGCATGAATACCCCATCAATCACCGTAAAACCCAATTTTGGGTAAATGTGACTGATTATTTAGATACAGGCCTATTTTTAGATCATCGCTTGGCACGTAAAATGATAGGTGAAATGAGTGATAATAAAGATTTTCTTAATCTGTTTGCTTACACAGGAACGGCCACCGTTTACGCAGGGTTGGGCAATGCAAAATCAACCACCACCGTGGATATGTCACGTACCTATCTGGAATGGGCAGATCGCAATTTAAAACAAAATGGTTTAACGGGTAAAAAACATCGCTTAATTCAAGCTGATTGTTTGCTCTATCTTGCACAATGCAATGAACAGTTTGATCTCATTTTTATCGATCCCCCGACATTTTCAAATTCTAAACGCATGAATGAGACATTTGATGTTCAACGTGATCATCTTAAGTTAATGAGCGATCTAAAACGATTATTAAGACCAAATGGCGTTATTGTCTTTTCGAATAATAAACGAGGTTTTAAAATGGATGCCCACGGTATGCAAAAATTGGGCTTAACCTTTCAAGAAATCACTAATAAAACACTCTCATTAGACTTTAAACGCAATAAACAGATTCATTGTTGTTTTATTGTCAAACATCTATAATTACAAACCCTCTTACGAGGGTTTGCTTAATCCCTTAGTGTCTGTTTTGCTATTTGCTTAAATTAACTGTTTTTTTAATTTTTTAGCGCACCACTAAAACCGAGGTTTGTGCGCCACGAACAACACCTGACGCATTCGATCCAAGCAGGTGAGTCGTGATATTAGGACGTCTGGATCCTAAAATAATTAAGTCTGGCTTGATTTCGTTTGCTATTGATAAAATTTCGTCACGTGGATTACCAAATGCAATCGAAAAAGATAAATTTTCGCGCGGAAGATTGATGGTATCGAGTAACCGGTGAAATGCTTGTTCTGTTTGCACCGTTGCCTTATCTTTAAATTCATCAAAACCAAATGAATAAGCATTTACTATAGCGGATGCAATAGGTAAAACGTGGAAAAAAATAACGTCTGCATTCGATAATTTGGCTAAACATTCCAAATGTGGAATCACTTTTTTGGTTAGATTATCTTCAAGAATATCAATCGGAACTAGAATTTTTTTATACATAATAAGTACCTCGCAAATAACATCTGATAACATATCTTTTATGTTAAAAAATAGAGTTAGTGAAAATAATCATACTAGTTTTAAATTTATTCGCTAATGTTTTTTCGATAAATAAGCTTGTAGATACTTACTACTGTTTTAACTTGTTTTCGATAAAACTAAATGTTAGGTACTATGGCATCAATCTTGTTCCTAATCGTTAAAATGGTTTACCGTGGTGATCTAAATCAATTTATCGTAAGCAATAAAGTTATCTCAAAAATGTAATTTAGGTGAACGCTGAATCATTGATGATACTTTACGCTTTCAAGCAATGTTTGATAATGTTATTTTTATGATTACTTTATCGGGGAAAAGAGACTAATTGAGATCATCTATTGTCCAGACCAATTCAGCCGATGTTACAATTGATGTAAACAATCACAAAAAGCGTAGAGGTAAACAATTAATAGAAGAAGATCCCCAAAATGTCAATGAATATTAATTTATTACATTATTCGCAACCCCTAAGACTATTGATTATAAGGAGCATATCGGGTTTAATACTCTTCCTTCAGCTTGGATTTTAGAAGATAACTTAACATGAAAATCATATTAGCATCCACATCACTTTCACGAAAAAAAGTACTGGAAAAATTAGCCATTCCATTTGAGTGCGTGGCCCCTATTTGTGACGAAACTCCACTCCCAGGAGAATCTGCAAAACAATTAGTTGAGCGTTTAGCAAAGCTTAAAGCCCAATCATTAGTAGCTCAATACCCAAATAGCTTAATTATTGGTTCTGATCAAGTAGGCGTTTTAGATGATCACATTGTTTGTAAACCCCATACTGTCGAAAACGCCCGTATGCAATTAAGAAATAGCAGTGGTAAAGCGTTTTATTTCTATACTGGTATGACTGTTATCAATACCGTCAATGGACAATCCACCACAATTTGTGAACCTTTTAAAGTTACTTTTCGCCAGTTAACCGATGCTGAAATTGACGCATATATTTTAAAAGAGATGCCATTACAGTGTGCTGGTAGTTTCAAATGTGATGAGCTCGGCATTACTTTATTTGATAAATTAGAGGGTGAGGATATCAATTCGTTAGTGGGTTTACCCTTATTAAAATTGAATAAAATTATGATAACAATGGGATATAATCCGCTTTTGATCTCATAAGTCAGTGTTCACTAAGTAACACACTGACTTATCTTTATTCATCGGTCAATCGACCCGCTGACATTTTCATGATTTTTTGGCTATAACTTGCCACATCATTATCATGAGTGACAATTAATAACGCAGTACCTTGATGATGTATATCGGATAAAAGTTGCATAATATCGGCGGCGCTTTCGTCATCCAAATCACTTGTTGGTTCGTCTGCGATAATGATTTGAGGCTGGCAAATCAGTGAGCGTAAAATTGCAACACGTCGCATTTCACCGCCTGACATATTAGCAGGATAAGCATCTTGCAGATAACTGACCTTCGCCTTTTCAAGTAGGCTTTGTGCATAACTTAAACACTGTTGATTTTGGCGTTTGGTTAAATAAAAAGGTAAGCGAATATTTTCTAATACTGTTAAATTTGGCAATAAACTGCTACCTTGTGGAATGTAACCAATTTGTTGATTACGGAACGCAGACACTTGCTGATCATCCAGCTCAAATAAATTGGTCTTATTAAGTATGATTTTACCTTGAGTTGGCGTAAGTAAACCGGCAATCATGTTAAGTAAAGTTGTCTTACCACTGCCTGATTTCCCCATTATGCAAACAAACTCATCTTTATTCATTGTAAAACTTACGTTATTTACTGCTGAAAAAGCTTGCTTACCTCGTTGATAATCCTTGCGTAAATTTTTAATCTCCAACAACATTACTCACCCTCTCTTAATGTGCGATAAGTATCAAATTTAGTTATGGATAACGCAGAGTAGATACATGAAAATGGCCCTATAATTAAAGTAAGAATAAACACTATTGTGGCATAGATTAATGCATCTAACAGTGAAATGCTCATACATGGCAAACCAATAGACTGGCAAATCAATAAGCTAAACGCATATAACAACACCGCAGCAATGACAATTCCAGCGATAGCGCCTAATGCACTAATAATTAATGATTCACGTAGTAACATGCTGACAATATCACGACGTGAGGCGCCTAAAATACGCAGTAGTCCAATTTCTCGTTTACGCTCATTTAATGTCGAAGAAAAAATGATAAAGATCACCGCAATAGCCAGTATCCAGAAAGTAGCAGACAGACTATACACAATGGTCGAAAAGCTGTTTAAATATTTAGCTATATTGCTTAACATACCTTTAGTCATAACAAAGTCAATATTATAATCTATAGCATATTTGGGCATGATTTGATTGACGACATCTTTAGGTTGAGAATCGGGATCAACCTTGATAAAAATCGACGAGGCATAATTGGCAAAATGATCGACATCACCTTCAATTAATTTTGCTTCTTTCATTAAAGACTGTGCCGCTGACATGGTCATAAATACCGAGGTGTCAAACCCCATACCTGTTGAATCCATTTTTGCTGCCACTTTATAGGGATGATTATAAAACATAATTTCATCCCCAATATTTGATGTGATTTTTGCGCCGACCACGACTTCATTATCGTTTAATGGTTTAGTTAGCTGGGTTTGCAACCAAGGTTTTATAACAAAATCGCTATGTTGATCAAAACCAATTAATTGCACTTTAGAACTGCAACATCCAGCGTTTAGCGAAGCAATAAAAAGTTGCGGTGAAATGGACTGTATTCCTTTAATATTTTTGATTTTTTCCATTAAATCAACTTTCAAATAAAAGCTACTCGGTTCTCCACGCAATAATGCAACTTCAAGATTTTTTTCATAGCCATAAGGGACAATCAGGATATCCGCACCTAGACGATCGGCCATACCCGAAATCCCTAAACTCAGGTTTTTCATTAAGACACTACCACCAAACAACGTCGCCGAAAATAGCATGATAATGATAATTAAACTACAACTACGAAAAGGTCTACGCTGTATATTTCGCCATGCTAAATTAGCAATAGTTATTGGGGTTTCTTGCATGTTTTAAATCCATCTATCTACTATTTTTTAATATTCTTATAATTCACACTCAAATTTTTTTAACGATTTTATTCAAATAGAATACATTAATTAAAGACACCAAAAATAAAACACCAGATAGTAAAACTAAAGCTGGTTTAGCGCCCATATTACAACGCATCATCTCGTTTGAGCATACCCCAATTAAAACAGTCGGAATGGCGATGGCCAAAAGTGAGATACAAGCTAACGCCATACTTAAACCAAGACGAACAAACATTGTCCGACTTAGTAACATTAATGTGCCAATGGCGATAATCAAAGCACCGATACCTAATTCGGCTCGGGCTGTCCAAAAGCACTTCATAATTTTACCAGCTCCTGTATGACTATGTCCGGTATTAGCAACCTGATTATGTATGTCGTTAGCCGTATTTATTAGGGTATCGGGATGTGGACAGACAGGTAAAATATACAACGGAAATAGGATAATCATCAATCCAAGAAACATAATAAATAGTGATAAAATTATTCGATTTTTCATATCATTGAAGCCTTATTAATTATTAATCACACGGGCAACTTTGCCATGCTCTAAAACAACCGTGGTTTGTGCATGTTTTGAAACTTCAACCGAATGTGTTACAACAATAATAGTGCTGCCCTCTTCATGTAGTTGATGAAGTAAGTTCATTACCATTGCTTCATTACTTTCATCTAAATTGCCAGTAGGTTCGTCAGCTAATATTAATTTTGGATAGTTAATTAAGGCTCGAGCGATACATACACGTTGTTGTTCACCACCTGACAACTGGCGAGGTAAATGCTTAGCTCTTGCTGCCAGCCCTACCCGCTCTAATGCTTGCAAAGCTTCGTTTTCGTCAACCATACTATGATAATATTGCGCTACCATCACGTTTTCGAGTGCCGTTAAATAAGAGACTAAATGAAACTGCTGAAATATTAATCCAATTTTATCTCGGCGAATTTCGGTTAATTGTGGTAATGAGAGTTGAGTAATATCCTGACCATCAAGAATTACTGATCCAATTGAAGGTTTATCCATACAACCGATAATGTTCATCAATGTGGTTTTACCACTCCCTGACGGTCCCATTATGGACAACCATTTTCCTTCTTCCACGGCTAAATTCACTTCCGATAATGCATGCAGTGAACCATAAATTTTAGAGACATTATTAACTTCGAGTATATTCATACTTATTTCCTATTCGCCACGTAACACAAGCGCTGGCTCAACTTCAAGCGCACGTTTTACGGGAATTAAACACGCAATGACTGTCACAATAGCTGAAATAACAATTGTTATTGGGATAAGATAAAACTCAATTACAATAGATCGACCAAATACATTAGTACTTATCACCTGTGCAAAAATCAGTCCACACACCACGCCTATCATTCCACCGGTTATGCCTAAGATTAACCCTTCTGCCAAAAACTCTTTAGCGATACTTTTGTTATTTGCACCAATGGCTTTTTTCAGTCCAATTTCTTTTCGACGCTCCATGACAACCGTCATCATAGTCGTCGCAACACAGATCATGGTCAGTATTAGTACCACCAAAGTGACTAAATAAAGTAAGGAAGACAGTTTACCCAATACGGAGGATTCAGATTGTGTTACCCATTTGATTAAATGAGGATCTACCGTTAAAGAGTTTGCTTTTATTTTATCAATATAGTGTTTTAACTCATCTTGTGTAGCTGTAATACTCACTTCTACCACTTCGGCTTTATCGCTATCTTTCAAAAATTTATCTAAATCATGTAAACCAATAAAAATATAACCGTCTTCAGTGCGTCCTGTTTTAACAACACCCGTAATTGTTAACTCTTCGTTATAGCGAGAATTTTGTTTGGTTTTTCCTAAAACCGGCATTGTGCTACCAATGGTTAATTTGGCAAAGTTTGCAATATCGGTTCCGATTAAAATTTCATGGGAACGTTTAGGTAGTTCGCCTTCAATTTTCCAGTAAGGACTTGTTTTAATCACTTGTTCAAAATCCGTACCGACCATAATATAAGGCTGTTGGTTACTGCGAATAGATTCATAACGAAACGGGGTTACGCCAAGTAGTTTTTCTTTGGGTAATAAACTTACCGCTTGTGAGACATCTGCCATTGTCATCATTTGATTATCAGCAGGCAAGAACAACATATTGGCGCCATAGGAGCGAAACTCTTTTCCCATTTGGCGAGGAATATCATAACAAAGTGTTATCATACCAAGTAAAACTGTTGCCCCTATTGCCACACCAAGTAAAGCAATAAGAATACGTGAACGGCGACGAATAAGAGAGCTAAATACTGTTTTGATGATAAAGCGCTGATTTTTATTAATCATGATTTTGACCTTTCAATTACCGTCCATGTAAAACATCAGTTGGGCGTAAAAACATCATAAAACGCAATGCCGGTAAACTTCCCATAAACGTAATAAAACTCACCATAATCAATACCAATGGGATGATGAGCATTTTAGGCTCAATAAAAGAACCAAATACCGTGTGACCAATAATCTGTGCAAAGCCAAGACCGATAAAATAGCCGAAAATTCCGCCTAATAATGCAATAATAAAAATCTCGGTTAATACTAGCATTGCAACAGCTTTATTGGTTGCGCCAAGTGCCTTTAAAAGTCCGATTTCAGTACTCCGCTCAATGACATTAGCAGTCACTAAATTAGAAATAGCAAGTGCTGAACAAATTAACGATAGAACCGTTAATAAAAGCATTAATAACTGCGTTTTTTGTAAAATAGATCCCTCTGATTCGGCGACTTGCATAATGGCTTTTACTCGCACATCTGGCATCAACTCTTCTATTTGATAGGCGATCGAACTGATATATGCTGTACAATACCAAGTATCCCATTCTGCTCTTGATAAGCTATTGGGATCTTGCGCTGCTTTACGAGCCAATTCATTCTCTGGCGTTGTTAATGCACTCACTTCGACCCGTTCAACAAGCCCTTCTTTATTGGCTAAGTGTTGCGCAACAGGGAGAGAAACATACAGTTGAGAATCCTCAATTCCGCCACTATGAAAAATGTTATTTATGGTCAATGTAATCGTATTTTTAGTGTGTGGCGAAATCAGTTCAATAGTATCACCGATTTTTAAATTCCACTGTTTAGCGACTGTCTCGCCAACCATCACTCCTTGCAAGTTATCATCTTGCATGGCGCTTCCTTCAATCGTCCACCATGACTTCATCGCTAACATCCCCGTATCCACTTCATCGCCCGTTGGAATATTAAGATGTTTATTAAACCATGTTCCGACCAGAGTAATTGGTTTATCGTTAAAGGTTGCTTGTGTGGTAAAATATGGGGCAAAATCAACAATATTATATGCCCAGAAAATCATTTTAATTTTGACTAAATCATCTTGCTTGATATATTTAATAGTGGCTTGATTTTCATCATTATCAATTTGATACAGTTCACTGACCAAAGCCGTTCCACGTGGCACAATGTTTAAATTAGCGCCATAGGCTTTAAGTTCTTGATTCACTTTATCACCCACATCAAACATGACATTCAACATGGCGGTTGCTAACGATACTCCTAAAGCAACGGTTAATGCTATCAAAAACAGCTTCTTTTTTTGACGAACTAATACGCTTAGTAACATTGTGCGAAACATATCTTCTTCCTTTGGGAAACCATTTACTTAAAGCGGCTTTTTTCTGCTTCAAGGTGAGCTGTACGAATTACCATGTTTCCGTCAATAATTTCATATTTAAGTGGAACCGGATTACAACCACCTGAAAATCCGATAGTGGCAATATTCATAACGACATCACATAAAATACAAACGACTTGATTGCCACGCTGATAATAACCACTTGCACCACAAATATCACAAGCATCAAAGCCTACTCCATAAGCATTTTCACTCTTCTTGATAACGATAAAACGTACTAGCGTTCCATCGCTTGCTTGAAAACCATACCGATGCAAATTGCCGTCATTGACTTGAGTAAGTGGGATAACAACTAAACCCTCTTTATTTGCTGAAACCGGTTCAGCTGGCGTTAACTCTACCCCTTTTTCAAATATATAACGCGCACGTGTAACGGTATAAGCGGTCATTGCCATGCCAGCCATGAGTAATAACGAGGTTCTTCTATCTGTGCGTAGCTGTGCTTTAAGTTTACGAATCTGAGCCGGATTACTTCCTACTAACGAAGTCGTTTTAGATTTTATATATAAAATAACCGTGAATAACAGCACAATTGCCATAAAAATAAATGTAAATAAATTGACATGTGCCAGAATAAAAATAACTAAATCCATCATCCATTTTTGTGTGGAGATAAGACGTCGGACAATTAAAATTTGAAGTAAATTAATGCTGTTTGCAATCGTGTATATCAGCAAGGATAAAACAGAAATGGTAATAACCCATTTAGTTGATAACCGTTCACATATTCGACACGTAAATTGACCAATTAATACCGCTAATAGCAACGCAAAACCATAACCAATCCATTTAAACAAATAATCATTATTAAAAATCGACTCCATTCCTACATCAAATTGGAAAGGATAAAGCATTAGATTAGGTAAGCACTGTGCCATTATTAATCCAATTGCCAATATGAATAAACCATTAAATATGCGGTTAAAAAATAGCGCCGACGAGCGGACTTGTATAAGTATAATAATTAACAACGGGATAGTAATAACTAACCAACAAATAATGACACCAAGATCATAATATTCACGCACTGCAAATGCCGTGTTACGTTTTAAAATGGTATAAGTTAATGCAACAATTGAGCCTAAAATAAAACCGACAACGATAAATTTTTTGATAGGACGGGGATTGAATTTAGTCAGTAGCGCACAAAGCAACGCTATCATAATTGCGGGAACAAAAGTATTATCAGTAACGTTGATAAGGTATTGAAGCATAATAATTGCCTAGCCATTACAATTTATTATTGACGAGTTTAAATCTCGTCAATAATGGAGTACTTTTTTAAAATTTTCTTATTGTTACAAAACAAAAGTTACCAAGCTCGTGGGATATAATCAAAGTCCCAAGATACTTCAATAGGTTTGCTCCAGAAACGACCTTCTACGCCAGTTTCTTGATCTACATGTAATAAGTAACCTTGTTTTTCTGGATTTTCAATAGTGAAGGTAACTTTATATTTTCCAGCTCCATCAAGTTTAACATTATTACCATAGTGAGGACCGTCAGAAGCATTCATCGGCATGAAATTACCTTCGATTGTTTTATCACTACCTTGTTTTTGAATTTTATATTTTACGGTTAAGTAAGGAACAAAATCACCGACACCATATCCTAAATTATTATCAGCTGTAGCTGAAATGTCAGCTTCAAGGTGCATATCCGATTTTGATGCAGGTAGTCCTCCCATTCCAGCGGGTTCCATATCCACTGGTTGGAAATATACGGCACCGATATGCAAAGGCCCTACCGTCACTTCATCACCAATAGGAAACTCTTCAAACCCTTTTTCTTCACCAGGTGCTGGCGCTGATGCAGCATACGCAAACGAAGATATTGCAAGTATTGACGAAATTCCTGCGGTTAATAATATTTTTTTCATTTCAAACTCCTCTAATTTTAACTACTCTTTATTACGAAATAACTAAATTGCTATCGCTACCAATACTTGCTTTTTTTCTATTTTTTCCGTCTTTTGAGATACTTTGTTTTATAGTACGAAATGGAAAATGCAACGACTATCACCATGAAGATTTGTGGGAGTAATGTTTCAACAGTTGGATATATTCCAAGCACTTCAATTGAGCGTACAAAATCAACGGGAGTTACATGGATAATATCAGCTTCTTGTAACTCTTTGACACCACCACCGGCAAAAGCAATAGCCATGATATACATTAATATACTCGTGCCAATAAAAAATGGTTTAAGAGGCAGTCTCATTGTTCCAAAACGAATGATAATAAAGATTACGGCTAATACTAGCGTTCCGATTGCTAGCCCATACCAAACCATGTCCATGTGTTCTTTACTTTCACTCAACATAGCTTGATAGAATAAGATTGTTTCTGCACCTTCGCGGAAAACCGCTAAAAAGGCAGCAAATCCTAATGCAATACTACTGCCTGAAGATATAGCACTTTTAACCTTACCTTCTACATAATTTTTCCAAGCTTCTGCTTCAGCTTTTGAAAACATCCAATTACTTATGAAAAATAAGACCACTGTCGCTAATAACATTGCGACACCTTCAATAATCTCTTGATTTGCCCCGCTAAGATTGACAATGGAATTAAGTGCAATTGCAGCAAGGACACTAGCAAAAACGGCGAAAAGTGAACTCATATAGACAACTTTCACCATTTGAATATTTCCTGAACGCACTAAGTAGGCTGAGATAGCAGCTATCACTAATATTGCTTCTAAACCTTCCCGGAAGATAATGATAAATGAAGCTAACAACACACTCCAACCGCTCTCTTTTTTGCCGTCTAATTCGTTAGCATCTTCATGAAGCATTTTCAAAATGACATCGATCTCGGCACGAACAGTTTTATTTGAAGCACCATCTGACATTAAACGCTTAATTTTTGCGAATTGATATTCAGTATCGGTTCCACGCTTACCCGAAATATAAGACATAACTGCGCGTTCAACACCGTGTTTTTCATAAAAACCAAAATAAGCATTATTAACACGTGCTTTAGCCTTTTCAGGATCTTTCATAAAATAGAGATCATAGGCATCATTAAGAATGACATCCATTTCGTCAATAATCGCATTCCATGTTTCATATTTTTTTTCAGCTGCATAAGATGAAGAAACAAAAGCAACTACGCTAACAAAAAATAGCAATGTTAGCGTTAAATATTTTTTCACAGCCATAATCTCTTATTTTCCTAATAACATTAAACCTATTGGTTTATTGTCTGAAGGTAACTGCAATTCTTGACTAATAACGTCTGGTTTGATGGCATGAATATAACGTGCACTTAAATCCAAAGCCGCTGAAGCCAAGTAGACGTTTTGACTCATCGCACCTACAGCAATATTGCCAAAATTATTAGCTTTTTCTTCTTTGATATTATTAAATGCGGCTGAATCAGTAACGAAAATCAGCACATAATTAGCTCGTTTTACAAAATTTTGTAAACCAACATCGGCACGAATATCTTTATTGTTTATTTCTTTTAGATAGTGCCCTTCCCATTCATACAAAAAGGTTCCCTTTTCACTTGCAACATAGATTCTTACATAAGGTTGTTTACCCGTACCCATTGGAACAGTCCATCCTGTTGTTCCTCGATTCAAACCACTTGCAGCCCAAAGCACAGTAGAAAGTTCTTCATCCGAAATTTGTCCATTAGGAAAACCAGGACCAGGTGTTGATGACCGTTTTGTTAAACTTTCAAATAAACTCATGCCATCTTTTGTTTGAGGAGCAGGTAAAGTAATATCGGCATAACATAGAGAGATAGAAAATAATGATGAGAATAAAATGACAACTATTTTTCGCACAATATACTGCATAATTACCTCTGACATTTTTGTAATCTAATGGAGGTGCTATCTTATTGCTAATAATTCCAATTATCAATACAAACTATCATTTTTATCATTAAAGTAATAAGAAAATTAGCGATAATTTTTTAACGTATTGATTTGTAATCACCTATTTTTTAAAAAAACGTTAATACCTTTAATCCGATTAAATTACCTTTACTTAAATTTTTTATAACTAACTTTTATCTTATTGATTACTGAAATGTTATAGACACGTTGTTATCATTAACACAATTTTTAATTCAAAATTAAATGCTTCTTCTCGAAATCTTTGTTTGCAGGATAGGGACATTGATAAAAGTCCTTTTGGAAGGTAGATTTTTATTAGCAAAAGCGTACAAGAATAGAAAAAATTTGCCACAAGTTGAATTTAATTCATTTGCTTCGTAAAATAGCCAAAATTTTATTTTTGGCTGATTATGCAACTTCATTTAGTCGTTAATACATTTGGTTCTGACCTGCAACGCCGTTACGGCGAAAAAATTTATAAACTGACTTTACATGGTGGTTTTAGCTGTCCTAATCGTGACGGAACTATCGGTGTTGGTGGTTGTACCTTTTGTAATGTCGCCTCGATCATTGATGAGTCCATTCAAGTAAAAACGATTTCACAGCAGCTTGCCCAACAAGCGCATCAGATGAAAAAATCCAAGCGCTATCTTGCCTATTTTCAAGCCTATACCAGCACTTATGCCGAAGTTGAAATACTCAAAAATATGTATGAAGAAGCACTCAATAGTGCGGATATTGTCGGTCTTTGTGTCGGTACTCGCCCAGATTGTGTGCCAGATGAAGCGCTGAATTTACTTGCCAGTTATCAGGCAAAAGGCTTCGAAGTTTGGCTTGAGCTTGGCTTACAAACGGCTCACGATAAAACGTTACACAATATTAATCGTGGACATACATTTGATGTCTATCATCAAACGGTGCAAAAGGCTCGTCGTCTTGGTATAAAAGTTTGTACTCACTTAATCATTGGTCTGCCTAAAGAAACCAAGCAGGATAATTTAATGACGCTTGATAAAGTGTTAAATAGTGGTGTAGATGGTTTAAAACTGCATCCGTTACATATCGTAGAAGGCAGTATTATGGCTAAAGTGTGGCGTGCAGGTCGGCTCGACATACTCTCTTTAGAGCAGTATGTCGATATTGCTGGCGATATTATTAGGCAAACACCAGCCCATATTTTGTATCACCGCATCTCTGCCAATGCTCGTAAACCTACCTTACTTGCCCCTGATTGGTGCGAAAATCACTGGCAATCAATGAATTCTGTAGACCACAATTTAAGGCAATTTGGTGCTCAAGGTAGCGCGATTAATGACACATATCATTGTAAACAATCTAAAGATTCAATTGACAATTTAGGCAGTTAGCGGTTTAATTCCTAACAAAGATTTTAAAAAAACAACATAATTTAAGGATTCTATTTTTTAAGGATGAAAACATCAAGAGTTAACATTGCATCTAAAAGATTTGCAAGCGTTGTTAAAGTTAATATTCTTCCATTTATATACTGTATTTTTTTATTTTTTTTAATAAAGATTTTTTCAGCAGATAAATATGAATGGTTGGTCGATTCAGGCGTGTTCAATAATCTATGTCAATTACCAGTAGGTGGACGATTAACAACTGAACCCATCATTGTTTTAATTCCCTGCTTTCTTATTTTATTTTTACTCAAAAATAAAATGATCCGATACACATATATGTTAATTGTGCTTATCTATCTTTTGTGGTCTTTTTATTTGCGTTTCAATTGGTGCTAAAGGTAAAATTAAAAAGTCTGTTTAGATAATTTGTTTTTAACAGCCCCATTAAGGTTTAATTTTGCTAATAAAGCTTTGGAGTACAATTTTGTGAAAATTAGATCCTTTATGCTATTAAAAAGGATCTAAAACGGCATTAAGAATCAATATCAACGTTGATAGAATTGCCCACAACAATGCATGTTAACGTATTAGTATGAATTAAAATAAAAAGTGTAAAGATCGTTAGATTGTGGAACCGAAATAAAGAATAACCAAAGCGAAATTACCGATTTAAAATCATTTAACATCGCTTTGGTTCATTAAGATTTAGGGGGATTTTCAATAAAAATGATTCAAATCTAAACTTTTGAATGATTGTCTAAACGTTCATTTATATCGCTGACAATTTTAGATAATGTTTCACGCTCTAAAAGAGAAATATCAATTTCACACTCTTTGTTATCATACTTAATGCATAATGTTTCATTAACACTACAAAATAATACTAATAATCCTAATGGCAGTAGTAAAATAGATAGAATGATTTGCCCAATATCCCCAAAATGTGAAAACAAATCGATAATTTCTTTTATTCCTAAACAGACTATTATTGCGCCGATCAATCCGCCTTTAAGATTATATGTACGAGTAATGGAAAGAGAATGAATACTTTTTATTGGAATTTCTCTTTTTTTACCGGCAAGATTGGATAAAGGATTCTTGCTAAAAGAATTAGTTAATTCATCAATGTTGACAACATCATCATTAATTTCAATTTTAGTTTTCTGCCAAGGCGTTAGCAGTGATTGTTTGAATTGATGTACGACCATTTTTTTCCTTGTTATAATTTTTAGATAAAAATAAAGAGTTAACTTTATGGGCGCAGAATATTATCATTTAAAAATCATTCAAACAATAAAATTCATCATATTTTTAAATTAAAAGCGCAAGCAAAAAACGACCTATTTTTTCGCTAAAAACTAACGATAAAATCTATTTTTTGTACCTTGTCTAGCAACAAGTATATAATATGCCTTTCACACTTGAGGCAATGTGCATGCAACTCGCTTTTTGTATCTATAAATATTTTCCTTTTGGTGGTCTGCAACGTGATTTTTTGCAGATTGCTAATACTTGCTTAGCTCGTGGACATAAAGTTCGTGTCTATGTGATGGACTGGCAAGGCGATAAACCTGTCAATTTTGATATCATCTTAGTACCCAAAAAAGGGCTTTCAAACCATCATCGAAACCAAAATTATTATTATTGGGTAAAAACACATTTACAAACGCATCCTGCTGATTGTGTTGTTGGTTTTAATAAAATGCCTAATTTGGATGTCTATTTTGCAGGCGATACTTGTTTTGCAGAAAAAGTGTCACATAAGGGCTTTTTTTATCAATTATTACCACGCTGTAAGCATTACTTGGCATTTGAAGATGCGGTATTTAATCCACATCACCACACACAAATAATGGCTCTTACTAAACAGCAAATACATGACTTTGAAAAGTATTATTACACCCAACCTTCACGTTTTTCATTACTACCACCTGGTATTGCACAAAATCGTCAATATAATTCTGATTCACCAATAAAACGTCAACTATTAAGACAAACCAATCAGATAAATCAGGATGATTTTGTCATAGTACAAATTGGTTCAGACTTTAAACGTAAAGGGGTTGACCGTACATTATATGCGATTGCTGCATTGCCTGAAGACTTAAAACAAAAATTGGTTTACTTAGTTGTAGGACAAGACAAAGCTGATGATTATCAAAAATTAGCTAAACAGCTTGGTATTTTACCGCGAGTTCGCTTTTTTTCGGGTCGTGATGATATTCCTGATTTTCTATTTTCAGCCGATTTACTGCTGCATCCGGCAAGACAAGAAGCCGCAGGTATGGTATTAGTTGAAGCATTAGCAGCAGGTGTACCGGTCATTGTATCTGGCATTTCAGGTTATGCCTATCATATCCACGATGCTAATGCTGGCGTTGTACTTAACGAACCGTTTGTTCAATCTGAACTCAATCAAGCCGTCTATCATGCCATCACGGATAAACAACAATTGTTAACTTGGCATAATAATGCCATCCACTATGGCGAAACAGCGGATTTATATCATTTGGCTGAACGTGCCACAGACATTATTTTAGGTTGTAGACATTATGAATGAAATCAAACTTAAATCACCGTTCGATCAGATATGGAAAAATAAAGATCCGTTTACTGAAGTTGAATTGATTTCGGGCACTATCTATCGAGCAGTTAATCAACGAAAAACATTAAATTTTGAACAAGATGGACAATCATATTTTATTAAAATTCATCGTGGTACAACAATAAAAGAGATCTTAAAAAATCTGTTATCATTCAGATTGCCCGTTTTAGATGCCAAACAAGAATGGGATGCAATACATCGTTTAGAGCAAGTGGGTGTCAATACGATGGATGGACGCGCTTTTGGGCGTAAAGGTTTCAATCCTCTTACCCGTCACTCCTTTATTATTACCCATGATCTTAATCCTGCTATTAGTTTAGAAGATTTCACACAATCATGGGCGACAACACCGCCTAGTTATCACTTAAAGCGTTCATTAATTATTTATCTGGCAAAAATGATCGCCAATATGCATGCAGCAGGTGTTAATCATCGTGATTGTTATCTGTGCCATTTTTTACTTGATTTACCACTGTTTGAAAATCATCAACAACTAAAATTGTCGGTTATTGACTTACATCGAGCACAAATTCGTCAGCAAGTACCCACTCGCTGGCGTGATAAGGATCTGATTGGACTCTATTTTTCATCCCGCAATATTGGCTTAACAACGCGAGATATTTGGCTATTTTTAAAAGTTTATTTTAATAAGCCGTTAAAAACAATTTTACGAGATGAACACAAGTTGATTAGTCACACTCAACAAAAAGCAGAAAGAATTCGTAAACGTACGGAAAAATATCATCTTTAGCAATAAGGAGATACTATGTTTATTGAACAAATCGATATTGAAGGATTTCAAGGAATAAGCCGATTATCATTAAAATTAAATTCACAAGCCAGTGTTCTGATTGGTGAAAACCGTTGGGGACGTTCAAGCTTAATCCGTGCACTAACCCTTTTATCACTGGATAAAAAATTTTATCAATTTGTTGATTCCGATTTTTATCACGATAAACATGAAAATTATGGCAATAAAATTAGTATTACTGCAACTTATTGCGAATCTTATGAAAATGAGCTGAATAACCAAAGTCATCAACCTTTACAAGCTGTTGCTTATCAAATAGAACAAGATAATTTTAGACGAATTACTTATCAACTCACGGCTAATAAACACAATACAAATATTATTAGCCAACATAATTTAGTTGATTATCACAACAAGCGCTATACGCTTTCCGATCCAGATTCATTCATTGCAACCCTTATTGAACTTAATCCAGTAGTCGCCCTTAAAAATGCAACGAATACGCCTAACCTACCTGTCACCAATCAACCTTTATCAGAATATTTTATAGATCAACTTTCTAAACAGTTACACGAACACTCAGCACAGTTAAGTCAAGTTGAATTGCAACAAGGCTTAAAAGCTGGACGTGCTTTATTAGAATACTATTTTGGCAATCCTGAACAACGTTATCAAAATGTCGCAAAGAAAAATAGCCCTCGTAGTGAAGATTGGAATTCACTTGAACGCATTAATAATATTTTAGATGAGCTTGATAATCGCTATTTACGGACAGCTTTGTTAGATATTTTCGGCTCTATTATGATTGCCAAAAGTGATAATCCTTTAACGCAAAACGCAGTACCAATTTTAATTTTAGAAGAGCCAGAAAGCCAACTTCATCCAATTATTTTATCAATTGGTTTCCGATTACTAAAAAATCTACCTACACAAAAAATCATCACCTCCAATTCAAGTGATCTCGTTTCTCTCTTTCCATTAGAAAATATTTATCGGTTGATTCGTCTACCTGATCAGATAGTGACAAAATATATTGCACCAAATTCATTGAGTGTTGATGATAACCGTCGAATCTTATTTCATGTTCTCTATCGACGGGCAAGTGCTATCTTTGCACGTTGCTGGCTATTAGTGGAGGGTGAAACGGAAGTCTGGTTACTACGAGAACTCGCAGAACAAAGCGGATATCATCTTAGTTCTGAAGGCGTGCAGTTACTGGAATTTGCTCAATGTGGTTTAAAACCATTAATTAAGTATGCCAATAAAATGGGGATTCACTGGTATGTCATTACCGACGGCGATATGGCAGGTAAAAAATATGCTGAAACGTTAAAATCTTTGTGTCCTTCGGATAAAGACCCGAATGAGTATTTAACTATTTTGCCCGCTCGAGACATCGAGAATTTTCTTTTTAAAAATGGTTTTAGCCATGTGTATAAATTAGCGGCCTATCATACTGTTGAATATATTGATTTGCCCGTCCATAAAATTATTCAAAAAGCGATCCATAATAGCTCAAAACCTGATTTAGCGATTGCAGTTTGTGATGATGCAAAATCAAGAGGAGTAAAATCGATTCCTCCTCTTTTAATTGACGCTTTTTCGAAAATAATTAAAGCCTCAAATAAGCTCGATCCAACATTATAGCCAGTTAAGTCCCTGTCATATTCCGCCGTAGTTATCGGCGGAAGTCGATACAACCTATTTTGCTATACGTTTGTATTTGGCACGTTTCGGCTCTAAGGCTTCTGCCCCTAAAGTCCGTTTTTTCCACTCTTCATATTCGGTAAAGTTACCTTCAAAGAACTCCACATGCCCTTCATCTTGGTAGTCTAAAATATGGGTTGCAATACGATCTAAGAACCAACGGTCATGCGAAATAACTAATGCACAGCCCGGAAACTCTAATAACGCATTTTCCAGTGCTCGCAGTGTTTCGACATCTAAGTCATTGGTTGGCTCATCGAGTAATAGTACATTACCACCAACTTGTAATAACTTAGCTAAATGCACCCGACCACGTTCACCACCAGACAACTCACCCACTCTTTTTTGCTGATCAACGCCTTTAAAATTAAAGCGACCAACATAGGCACGGCTTGGAATTTCGAAGTTACCAATACGCATAATATCTTGCCCATTTGAAATTTCATCCCAAACAGTCTTATTATCATCCATACTGTCACGGAATTGATCGACAGAGGCAAGTTGTACGGTATCACCTAATGTGATAGTTCCTGAATCTGGTTGTTCTTTACCCGATAGCATTCTAAATAGCGTCGATTTACCCGCACCATTCGGACCAATGATCCCAACAATCGCCCCTTTAGGAATACTAAATGACAGATTATCGATTAATACTCGATCACCATAGGATTTAGTTAAGTTTTGCACTTCGATAACTTTATCACCTAAACGTTGCCCAGGCGGAATAAAGAGTTCATTAGTTTCATTACGTTTTTGGTAATCGTTGCTATTAAGCTCTTCAAAACGGGCTAGACGGGCTTTGCTTTTTGCTTGGCGACCTTTTGGATTTTGGCGTACCCATTCAAGCTCTTTTTCAATCGATTTACGGCGAGCAGATTCGGTTGCCGCTTCTTGCGCTAATCGCTGATCTTTCTGTTCAAGCCAAGATGAGTAATTACCTTCCCATGGAATACCTTCGCCTCGGTCTAGCTCTAAAATCCAACCAGCAACATTGTCTAAGAAGTAACGGTCATGGGTTACAGCGACTACAGTGCCTTCATAGTCATGTAAAAAGCGTTCTAACCATGCCACAGATTCAGCATCTAAATGGTTAGTCGGTTCGTCAATTAATAACATGTCCGGTTTTTCCAGCAATAACTGGCAAATAGCAACACGGCGACGCTCACCACCCGATAAATTTTCGATTTTTGCATCCCAATCAGGCAGGCGTAGCGCATCGGCAGCTCGTTCTAATTGATTATCCAGATTATGCGCATCTTGCGATTGAATAATTGCTTCAAGTTCAGCTTGTTCTTTGGCTAATTTGTCAAAATCAGCATCTGGATCAGCATAAGCCGCATAAACTTCATCTAAACGAGCCAATGCTTTTTTGGCATCACCAACAGCTTGTTCAATTGCTTCACGTACAGTTTGCTTAGGATCAAGTTTAGGTTCTTGCGGTAAATAACCTATTTTTATGTCCGGCTGTGGACGAGCTTCACCTTCAATTTCGGTATCCACTCCTGCCATAATTCGTAGTAATGTCGATTTACCTGCCCCATTTAAGCCAAGAACACCAATTTTGGCACCAGGAAAAAAACTTAAAGAGATATCTTTTAAAATATAACGTTTAGGAGGAACAATCTTCCCAACACGATTCATGGTATAAACATATTGCGCCATAAAACATCATCCGTTTGTTAAATTAATCATAGCCAAGTTAATTTTACTTGCTATAAAAGTCATGCCGTATATTGTAACGATTCTGTCAATGGGGTCTAGGGTTATTTGTCGAATTGATTAGATTTATTCAGTCTCTTTTATGTTTAACATGCAATATAATTGGTTTTATATATAATTAATAACCTATTAAATTGACAGTATGAGTGATAAAGACCATTTTAGGAGCAAGAATGAGTAACATCACCGTTAATTGCCATATTGATCGACAATATATTGTCGATAATTATTACGCGCTACTATATTGTTTGGATGATGTGTTTACACAAAAATTAGATGATTCAATTGCTGATAATATGCGTAATTTTACCTTCACCTTCGATAATGAAAAAATAGTGAAGCTAAATAACGATAAAAACGAAGTCTGTACTTTCTATTACTCTGATCTATATCAAATAAAAGAAACCACAACTGGGTTATTTTTTTTTTATAATAAGATAATTTTTGAATTTGTTCGTTATGATCTGTTTCAACAGGATGAGTTACTGCTGCTAAAAGATTATCTGGCTCCTTATTTAAGCAAAAACCAACAACCCGAAATAGCAACGGTAAATTATCGATTTGACTATCAACAAGTATATGCGTTTATTTGTTATCAATATCGAAATTTAAGAAAAATGATGTTTATTACATCTACTATTCTTTTCTTGATGAGTTTGTTGGTATTTGCAAAAAATCCTCCTTTATCAGCACTAATTTTCATACTGTCTATTTTATTACTTACCATATTTTTGGTTAATTTTAAACAACAATCAAAAAAGCAGGTTATAACATTGAATGAACGCTTTGGCAGTATGACCTGTATCTTTTATAATGATCATCTAATAACCAGTAGCGAAAAAAGAGTAGAAAATTATTTTAATATTAACTATGCTGAATTTTTCAAAATCGAGAAAACACCAAAAGGTTATGTGTTTCTTATACAGAAACATATGGGTTATTTCTTTTTTTATGAAGAGTTTACTTTAGAACAACAACAAGCGCTGGAAGAGAATCTGAAACACTATAGCAATTATTCAGAGAAGTAATATCATACCCTTTTTACTCATCCCACCTAATACGAGGTGGGATGTTAATCAGATTATAAGAAGGTGAAGATTTGATCTTTCGGCAGACGTGATTTAGGACGATGCGCATTACCATCATCTTGAGCACGATAACCTAACGTTGCAACCACAATGCTTTTCAATCCTTTGCTTTTAAGATCTAAAATTTCATCCATTTTAGCAGAATCGTAACCCTCTATTGCGGTAGAATCAACACCAATTGCCGCAGCGGCAAAAAGCAATTGCCCTAACGCAATATAGGCTTGTTTACCTTCCCAACACTGTTGCGATTCAGGTGTCTTGCTGTTTAAATTTACAAAATAACGTCGACCCTGATCTTGAGACGCCTTTAATTCCGCCGAAGGCAAACGTCCGTCTTTCTCTTCTTGATTAAGGAGATTGACTAAATGGGCTTCATCCAACGGGGTTTTAATGCAAAAAACAATAGTATGTGATGAGCCGGTGACACGCGGTTGATTAAAATCAGCTATTGCTGGCAAAATTTTATTTTTAGTGGCTTCGTTATCAATAACATAAAAATGCCACGGTTGAGAGTTAACCGAAGATGGACTGTTTCTTAATACTGTTAAAAGTTGTTCAATCACCTCAGCCGGAATTTTTTTAGTTGGATCATAATGTTTTGTGGTATAACGTTTTTCTGAAATTTCAACTATGTTCATTTTAATGTCCTTAATTAATGATTTAAATAATTAATACCATAAGAAATAGTATAACCAGAATGATAAGACGCTCAATATATTATTTTGATAGGACGAACTTTGAAAATTAGTCGAGAATAATAGTTAGAATAAGGCATAGACAATTTTAGTTTAGAATATTTTTTATTCATTGACAAATAATCGTTGACACATTCATCAGCATTTGATAAAAATAACACCAATTTATTTTGTATAACTGTTGAATTTAGAGATTTTTATGTTTATTAACTTTTTAACTCACAACCTCAGCCTCCTCCTCGCATTGTCTTGCGCGGATAGCTTGTGTTTGGAGTAAAAGTTTTAAATATAAAATACTCGACAAATTAACAAGAACCCGCGCTAAAGTGCGGGTTTTTTGTTTTATAACGCTAAACACCGAGATAGCGCTAAATAAGAAAAGGAAAAAACAATGAGCAACCAAGTCATTATTTTTGATACAACATTACGTGATGGCGAACAGGCATTACAAGCAAGTCTAAGTGTAAAAGAAAAATTGCAAATTGCATTAGCTTTAGAACGAATGCGAGTTGATGTTATGGAGGTTGGTTTTCCTGTTTCATCTCCCGGTGATTTTGAATCGGTACAAACCATTGCAAAAACCATTAAAGATAGCCGGGTTTGTGCGCTATCACGCTGTATTGATAAGGATATTGATGTTGCAGCTGAAGCATTGAAAGTTGCGGATCAGTTTCGCATTCATACGTTTATGGCAACATCGACGTTACATGTACAAGATAAATTAAAAATGACATTTGATGATGTCGTTGACAGGGCTGTGCACTGCATTAAGCGTGCACGTAATTATACTAATGATGTGGAGTTTTCTTGTGAAGATGCAGGTCGTACCCCAATTGATAACTTATGTCGGATCGTTGAAGCGGCAATTAAAGCCGGGGCAACGACGATCAATATCCCAGATACTGTCGGTTATACTGTTCCTTATCAATTTGGTGGCATTATTCGTACCTTATTTGAACGTGTCCCGAACATTGATAAAGCGATTATCTCTGTTCATTGTCATGATGACTTGGGTATGTCGGTGGCTAACTCGATTAGCGCGATTCAAGAAGGTGCTCGGCAAATTGAAGGGGCGATGAATGGTTTAGGTGAACGAGCAGGAAACACCGCTTTGGAAGAAGTGATTATGGCGATCAAAGTTCGTCAAAATATCCTAAATGTTCATACTAATATCAATCATCAAGAAATTTATCGTACCAGTCAAATTGTCAGTCAAATTACCAATATGCCAATACCGGCGAATAAAGCCGTTATTGGCAGTAATGCTTTTGCGCACTCATCCGGTATTCATCAAGATGGTATTCTAAAAAACCGAGAAACCTACGAAATCATGACCCCAGAATCAATTGGGTTAAACCAAATTCAATTGAATCTTACTTCACGTTCAGGGCGTGCAGCGGTTAAGCATCGCTTAGAAGAATTAGGCTACCATGATACAGACTATAATTTAGATCAAGTTTATGAAGCTTTTCTTGAATTGGCAGACAAAAAAGGACAAGTTTTTGATTATGATCTTGAAGCATTAATATTTATTAACCAATTAAAAGATGAACAAGATCATTACAAATTAGATTATTTTAATGTTCAATCAGGTTCCACGGTCGTTTCGACCGCATCAGTGAGCTTAATTATTGGTGACCAAAAATTCTCTGATGCAGCAACTGGCAATGGCCCGGTCGATGCCGTTTATCAAGCAATAAATCGTATTACTGGCGAACCTATTTCAATTGTTAAATATCAATTGGCATCAAAAGGTCAAGGCGAAAATGCGCTAGGTCAGGTTGATATTGTTGCTGAATATAAAGGTCGAAAATTTCACGGCGTTGGGCTAGCTACCGATATTGTGCATTCGTCAGCTTTAGCATTGATAAATGTCTTGAATAATGTTTATCGAGCAAACCAAGTTGCCGAGGAAAAACAAAAATTACATCATGCGTAATAACGAATCTCATTTTGTTTATTGTGAACAAAATAACCAATTTAAATTAGATTGTTAAGGAATAAGAACATGTCACAAAATTACCATATTGCAGTATTACCCGGGGATGGAATTGGGCCAGAAGTGATGAAACAAGCCTACAAAGTGCTTAATATTATCCGTCAAAAATATCAACTTTCTATTACGACTAGTGAATATGATGTTGGTGGTGCAGCGATTGATATTCATGGATGTCCACTACCTAATGACACGCTGGAAGGTTGTGAAAAAGCCGATGCCATTTTGTTTGGTTCTGTTGGTGGCCCTAAATGGACACATTTACCGCCAGATCAACAACCAGAACGTGGTGCATTATTACCGCTACGAAAACATTTTAAATTATTTGCTAATATGCGCCCAGCAAGTCTTTATCAAGGTTTAGAAGAACTTTGTCCTTTACGTGAAGACATTGCAAAACGTGGCTTTGATATTTTATGTATGCGTGAATTAACTGGCGGTATCTATTTTGGTTTACCAAAAGGACGTGAAGGCACAGGTGCACAAGAAAAGGCTTATGATACCGAAGTTTATCATCGATTTGAAATTGAACGTATCGCAAAAATGGCTTTTGAAGCAGCTAAAATTCGACGTAAAAAAGTCACCTCGGTAGATAAAGCTAACGTTTTGCAAACATCAATATTATGGCGAGAAGTTGTCACAGAAATCGCTAAAGGTTATCCCGATGTCACGCTTGAACATATGTATATTGATAATGCCACTATGCAACTGGTGAAAGACCCTTCACAATTTGATGTGATTTTATGTTCAAACCTATTTGGCGACATTTTATCGGATGAATGTGCCATGATAACCGGTTCAATGGGAATGCTACCTTCTGCAAGTCTAAATGAGCAAGGTTTTGGATTATATGAACCCGCAGGCGGTAGTGCACCCGATATAGCAGGAAAAAATATTGCCAATCCAGCCGCCCAAATACTTTCTTTAGCATTATTAGTCCGTTATAGCTTAAAACGTGATGATATTGCTAAAGCAATCGAAAATGCAGTTAATCGAGCGCTGGAACAAGGCATCAGAACAATTGATTTAGCTCGAGGTGGTCAGTATGTTTCAACCGATGAAATGGGCGATGCTATCTGCCATTTTATCTAACAACATTTAATATGCTTAAGTTGAAAAAATTCGGTTAATCTTCAGGATAACAATAAAGGAATAAAGCAATGTCAACAACTCCAAAAACATTGTATCAAAAATTATATGATGCGCATGTTGTATATGAAGCGCCAAATGAAACACCTATTTTATATATCGACCGTCACTTAGTTCATGAAGTGACCTCACCTCAAGCTTTTGATGGTTTACGGGCGATGAATCGAAAAGTGAGACAACCCCATAAAACCTTTGCAACCATGGATCATAATACCTCAACCAAAAGTAATGATTTAAATGCATGTAGCGAAATGGCACAAATTCAATTAACCGAACTTGCAAAAAATGCTGAAGAATTTGGCGTTTCACTTTACGGGCTACACAGCCCATTACGAGGTATCGTCCATGTTGTCGGCCCAGAACAAGGGATGACATTACCCGGTATGACAATAGTTTGTGGGGATTCACATACCGCAACACATGGCGCTTTTGGCGCACTCGCTTTTGGTATCGGCACATCAGAAGTTGAACATGTTTTAGCAACGCAAACCTTAAAACAAGGTCGTGCTAAGACCATGAAAATTGAAGTGAAAGGTCAGGTTGCCGACGGCATTACCGCTAAAGACATTATTTTAGCCATTATCGGTAAAACAACCAGTGCTGGGGGCACAGGGCATGTCGTTGAGTTTTGCGGTGACGCCATTAAAGCCTTATCAATGGAAGGCCGTATGACACTATGTAATATGGCAATTGAAATGGGAGCTAAGGCTGGTCTGGTAGCACCGGATGAAGTCACCTTTGCATACTTAAAAGGTCGCCAATTTTCACCAAAAGGGGAAGATTTTGACAAAGCGGTAGATTATTGGAAAACCTTAAAAACCGATGACGGTGCACATTTTGATCGTGTTGTTACTCTTGAAGCCAAAGATATTGCCCCACAAGTCACATGGGGAACTAATCCCGGACAGGTCACATCAATTGATGCCACCGTGCCAAATCCAAATGATTTTGCCGATCCCATCGAAAAACAGTCTGCTCAGCGTGCATTAACCTATATGGGATTAACCGCAGGAACAAAAATGAGTGATATCAAGATTAATAAAGTCTTTATTGGATCCTGTACTAATTCTCGAATTGAAGATCTCCGTGCTGCTGCAAAAATTGCTCAAGGACGTAAAGTCGCTAACGGCGTGCAAGCTTTAGTGGTGCCTGGTTCTGGGCCTGTGAAGCAACAAGCTGAAGCCGAAGGTTTAGATAAGATCTTTATCGATGCGGGTTTTGAGTGGCGTCTACCTGGGTGTTCAATGTGTTTAGCCATGAATGATGATAAATTAGCACCGGGGGATCGCTGTGCATCGACCAGTAATCGTAATTTTGAAGGGCGACAAGGTCGAGACGCCAGAACGCATTTAGTCAGTCCTGCTATGGCAGCCGCAGCAGCAATCACTGGCTATTTTACAGATATTCGCAAACCATTTTAAGGAGACGGTCATGGCAAAATTTACAACACACACAGGACTAGTCGTTCCTTTAGATGCGGCTAATGTTGATACCGATGCGATTATTCCAAAACAGTTTTTACAAAAAGTAACTCGTACTGGATTTGGTAAACATGCTTTTCATGAATGGCGTTTTTTAGATGATATTGGCGAACAACCTAATCCTGATTTCGTTTTAAATAAACCTCGTTATAAAGGCGCCAGTATTTTATTAACACGTGAAAATTTTGGCTGCGGTTCATCCCGTGAGCATGCACCATGGGCATTAGCAGATTATGGGTTTAAAACGATTATCGGTTCGAGTTTTGCCGATATTTTTTATAACAACTCGTTTAACAATCAACTATTGTTAGTGAATCTGTCAGAAGAAGACATTGATGAACTTTTCAAAATTGTTGAAGCCAATGAAGGAATCGAATTTACTATCGATCTGGTTAACGAAGTCGTGATTGCAGGCGATAAGCAATATCCTTTTAAAATTGATGCTTTTAAACGCCATTGTTTATTAAATGGATTAGATAATATTGGTTTAACGCTACAACATGAAGATGCAATCAGTGCATTTGAACATAAAATCCCTTCTTTTTTAGCATAAACTCTTAATGAAGATATCATCGCTTATTACTATTTAAGCGATGGTATATCACCTTTTTTTAAAATAAGTTACCCAAGAACATTTCACTTAGATGACCAATATAATATATACTTCCGCAACTTATTTTTACATCAGAAAATTATGACTATAAATTGTTCATAAGGAATAAAAAGTAACAAAGAATACGACAATAAATCATCAAGATGAGTGAATTCAATTAAACAATCTAGCGATCATTTTCAATGGTTGATAGATTGTGCTTCATCACCAGTCAGTAAAGTTATCACCCATAAATGATGATTGAATAAAATTAACGGTATAACTAAAGTTGTTTGCGTTGATTTGACGGTGGAATAGATAACGCTTCTCGATATTTGGCGACGGTACGGCGTGCAATAATAATACCCTGATCTTCAAATATTGAGACTAACTTACTATCACTTAACGGTTTTTTTCGGTCTTCTGCTGAAATATATTTTTTGATTAAAGCTCGAATTGCAGTAGATGAGGCTTCACCACCAGATTCCGTATTAACATGGCTGGAGAAAAAGAACTTGAGTTCAAATATTCCCCTCGGACATTGCAAATATTTTTGCGATGTTACTCTCGAAACAGTGGATTCATGCATATCAATTGCCGTGGCAACATCAGATAAAATCAACGGTTTCATCTGCTCTGTTCCATGCTCAAAAAAAGCTTGTTGATGTTCAACAATAAATTGACTCACTTTGAATAAAGTTTCATTGCGACTTTCAATACTTTTTATAAACCAATTCGCTTCTTGCAAATTTGCACGAATATATTGACTATCGCTATCATTAGCCGATTTTGCCATTTTCGCATAGTGTTGATTAATGCGTAGGTTGGGTATGGTATCAGTATTCAACTCAACCTGCCATTTACCCGCCACTTTTTTAACTAGTACATCGGGAACAACATAATCAGGTTGCGTCGTATTCAGCAGGTCACCAGGATAAGGATGTAAATGCTTGATAAATTCAATCGATGCTTTAAGTTGTTCCTCACTCACATTGAGTAATTTTTTCAATGTTCGATAATCACGGCTTGCCAATAATTCCAAATGATTATCAATTATCTGTTTAACTAATTTTGGGGCATCTAAATATTGAATTTGAATTGACAGACACTCTTGTAGCGTTCTGGCTCCCACGCCAATTGGGTCAAAATGCCAAATCCGCTTTAAAACAGCCTCAATTTCATCAAGCTCTATTTCAGCATTACCTTGCGCTTCAAGCAGTTCTTGAGTTGTCGCCGTTAAATAACCGCGATCATCAATGGCTTGAATGATTGAAATTGCAATGGCGCGATCAGTCTCGCTAAAAGGGGTAAGATCAAGTTGCCATTTCAAATAATCGTATAGCGTTTCATGAGTTTCACCCTGATAGATAGGTAATTCATCGTTACAATAATCCGAATAAGTACCAGACGGCGTCCCAGCTGAATAAATATCATCTAAGGATGCATCTAATGGTATATCCTCAGGTATTTCTGGGCTATCTAATGCGTCACGGGTATCTAAATTTTCAGTCACCGCACTTTCGTCAACGTTAATTTCGTCATAGTGTTCAGCAATTTCTAATAAAGGATTATTTTCAAGTGCGGTTTGAATTTCTTGTTGTAATTCCAAAGTTGACAACTGAAGTAATCGAATAGCAAGTTGTAATTGTGGCGTCATCGATAATTGTTGGGATACTTTCAGCTGAAAACTAGGTTTTATCATAGTCTAAATTCATTTCCTAAGTAAACGCGTTTGACATATTCGTTACTTAAGATACTACTTGGTGTTCCATCGGCAATCAAATGACCTTTATTGACGATATAAGCTCTTTCGCAGACATCTAAAGTTTCACGTACATTGTGATCAGTGATTAAAACACCAAGTCCACGATCACGTAGATGTTTTATTATATTTTTAATATCAATTACTGAAATCGGGTCAACGCCAGCAAAAGGTTCATCCAACAAAATAAATTTTGGATTAGCCGCTAAAGCTCTGGCAATTTCAACTCGTCGCCGTTCACCACCCGATAAAGATTGACCAATACTATCCCGAATATGCGTAATATGAAATTCTTCAAGCAGTTCTTCTGCTCTTTCTAATTTTTCATTTTTATCTATGTCTCGGCGAGTTTCTAAAATCGACATGATATTATCAATAACAGATAGTTTTCTAAAAATTGAGGCTTCTTGAGGTAAGTAACCTATTCCTTTTTGAGCACGTTCATGTAATGGTAAAATACTAATATCATCGTCATCCAGATAGATTTTACCCGCATCTAACGCCACTATACCAACGACCATATAAAATGTGGTTGTTTTACCTGCGCCATTAGGCCCTAGCAATCCGACTATTTCGCCCGAATTGACTGTTAAGCTCACATCTTCCACAACGCGCCGTTTTTTATAAACTTTGGCTAAATTTTCTGCCTTTAATATTGACATTTTATTTATTCATCTCTTTTACTTGATTAGGTAAGATAGTGCTCTTAACTCGTGCGTTATTATTTGAATGTGCAGTAATGTATTGTTTTTTGACATCATAAGTAATGAGTTCACTGCTAACATGATTATCTTGTTGATACATGTGGGCATTACCTTGCAATGTTACCTTATTGTCTTTAACACTGTAGATTACTTGTGAAGCGTGACCTGTTACAATTTTATTTTTTTCAGGTAAGATTTGCTTAAACTTTACTGGTTTGCCATAAGCAGTGATTTTTTGTTTTGATGAATCTTGCATATCTGTAATAACAACTTTATCTGCAATAATAGTTAATTCATCTTGAACAATATTCACATTACCACTAAAAGTAATGGTATTTTTTTCAATATCAATTTGTTGATTATCGGCATCAATAGCAATCGGTTTATTGTTAATTGTTGTTTTTGGCGTTTGTTCTTGATTTTCATTTGAAATTTGAATATTGGATTGATCCGCAAAACAACAAAATGACACAGATAATAGTAAAAATAATGGAAGAATAACTTTTTTTTGCGAACTCATTTTTTATTTTGCCTCAGTATTATAATACGTTTTTATATTTTCAAGGATATTAGCCGTTTTGGCTTGTAAATCACCATCTAACCCAATGCCTGTTGAGTAAAATCCAATGCCTTTGAGTATTACAGGGTCTTTAGATGTGACATGTTGTGTATTTAAATCAACCACCGCTTTATCCGTTTTTACTTGTTGCAATTGAGCATCTGGCACAAGATTATCTAACTGAACATCCTGATAAAGATAAATCAATTTATCATCAGTCAAGGTTGCTTTTTTTGCTTTAATATGCCAAGTGGCAACATGATCGGCATCATAAAGGGTAAAATTAGGTAAATCAAATTCGGTATTATCCGTATCATCAAAATAACGGACATGTGCTGATTCAATTTTATAAATAATTTCTCCTGACAAATCATAAATTTTAGTTATCATTTCATCACTTTGATAAATAGGCGTATTAGATAAATCTGTAACAGGTTGAGTGACAACATCATTATCTTTCTGATAATTATAGTAAACGCCAATCACAATAATGAGAAGTAAAATACAGATTAAGTTTTTTTTATTCATAACAGAAGTCAATTACGCTCATAAAGTTATTCACAAGTTAGGAAAAAATATTATTTAATTAAGCCAGAAATTTAAGATATTTTACTGCATTTTTCATTAAATTAATATCTGACATTAAAAGAAGTTAAATTTTCTTGGAGTGGTAATTCACTAATATTAATTTGGGTAATGCGAGCAGATCGCGGTCCACCATGCTCTAACCACAGTATTAGCTGTGAAATCTGTTGATTATTACCTTGTGCAATTATTTCAACGGCACCATTTTCTAAATTCTTAACATAACCCACTAAGCCTATTTTTACTGCTTGTTGATAAGTAAAAAAACGAAAACCGACACCTTGCACCGAACCACTTACTATAATTTTAATTAGTCTTATCATGTCACAACCTTATACGACTATTTTCTTAGTCCATAATAATGAAGTTATATTGATATTTGAATCAATATATTCATATTTTATATATTTTACTTTTATTGATAAAAAGCTATGATGAATAAAAAAACAAAATCTAAATACTCAAATGATTAAATAAGGAATAACAATGAAACGACTCTTCAAATATAAAAAAAGTTTGTTTTTAATTATGTTGATTTTGTCATTAAGTAGCTACCTTTTTTGTCAACAAATTTATGCGTATTTTCTGGTTGATACAGATAAAGTAGGCGTTGTTGTCGATGAATTTAATGGTGTCAAAGTTTACTATAATGGTCATGTAGGTAATGTGAGTGGACGCAATACGTCTAAAGATGGATATAATCTCGGTTTGAAATACCAATGCGTCGAATTTATTAAGCGTTATTACTATGAGCGCTTTGATCATAAGATGCCAGATAGTTATGGTCATGCGAAAGATTTTTTTGATGATTCTATCGCCGACGGAAAAATCAATCCCAAACGTAATCTACTGCAATATCACAATGGTTCAGCGTCAAAACCTCAAGTTGAGGATATCATTGTCATGGGATGGAGCAGATATGGTCATGTCGCTATTATCAGTAAAGTCAGCGATAATGAGATAGAAATTGTCCAGCAAAACCCTGGTCCTAATGCTAGCTCTCGTGAAACGATTCCTTTAATTTATAAAGACGGTCTATGGAAGATTGATTCATTTCGAGTTTTAGGCTATCTGCGTAAAAATTAATGTTAAATTAATCATTATTAAGAGAATATAAATTTAAAAACTATTTATAATTTATATAAATAGTTAATTACGATCCCAGTTTTTTCCATCAATAAACTAGGATCGTTATTGTTTCTTGTAAAAAAGCAGTTCAATAATTTACTTATAACTCTTTACTTTTGATATCTCCAATAATCAATCCATTATTGATTAGTTCAGGAACATCAACATAAATATTAATACCATAAATTTTACCGTGCCAATCATTATTAACTTTTTTTGCTTTTATATAAAGCTCTTTATCCCCAATTAGTTGACCTTGATTATAAACTTTATCAACATCAATTTTCTGTACAGTGTTAGATCTAACTAGATTGTGATTTTCAAATTCGTTACCTGATATGAATAATTCTAATCCAGCAATAATTACACCGTTCCAATCATTGAACAGTTTAGTTGGTGTTAAATCTATCGCATGTTCAGAAATAAGTTTTCCTTGATTATAAACATCCTTAGATTTTATAGACATTGTTTTGTATACATCAACAATATTATTATTTTCAAACTTTTCTCCTGAAATATTGATATCATATCCTTGCATTTGACCTTTCCAATCATTTATTAAATAATCTGAATTGGTATTTAAGGTTTGTTCAGAAGCTAATGTTCCTTGATTATAAACTTTTGTTGAATCTATACTTAATAACTTTTCTGCAGTAACTTGGTTATGGTTTTCAAAATTTTTTCCAGTAATCGTGATATTGCTACCTTTAACGAATCCATTCCAATCATTTTTGAAATAGCCTTGACTTATCAACGCTGATTTAAAAGATGATAATTCGCCTTGGTTATATAAATCAGTAGCGTTAATTGTTAAGTTATTATACCCTTCAATTAAATTATGATTTTCAAGTTTTTCACTTGATAGTGATATATTGTAAGAAGTAATCCTACCATTCCAGTCATTTTTGAAAATTTTGCCGTAAATGGACAGATCCCCTTTTGAATTCAGTTCTCCTTGATTGTAAAGATATTCTTTTTCAGAAATAGATAAATTTCCACCTCCATAGATTACATTGTAGTTTTCTAAATTTGAACCAGTTAAAGATATTGAATTAGCTGTTAACTCACCTTTCCCTGCATTTATAAAGTAAAAAGCGTTTATATTAATGCGATCGGATAAAAGTTTTCCATAGTTATTCAAATGAATTACCGAACTATCTAAATCAACTGAAGACTTAACTAAACCATAATTTTTAAATGACGACCCCTTTATATTAATATATTTACCAATTTCAATATTTCCAGTGCTGTTATTTATAAAGTCATCACTATTTACATAAAGATGATATGATTTTATCGTGCCTTGATTTTCAAAAATACTAGAATTTAGTTGGATGTTTTGGTTCTGTGATTGAATCAAACTTTGTTTGTCGTTAAAAATAGTGTAACCAGATAGGGCAATATTATTTTCCGCCAATATTTTGTTTGCATTATACGTGTTGTTAGCTTTCATAGTTATATCATTACTTGCTTCAATAACACCATAATTTTTAACATATTGAGCTTTAAGTTGAACATTTTTTGATTTGATATCATTTGTATTTAATATATAACCGCTATCAGCAGTAAATTGTTCTCCAGCGGAAATCTTACCGAAATTTTCTACATATTGACTTTGTATATTAAGATTTTTTCCACTTTCTATAGTCGTATTGTTTCTTATTTCAGAACTATTAAAATTGATTGAGTCCTTTGCCGTCATATAATTGTTATTAATAATGATACCATTGGCATTGATGTTAAGGTCTCCAGCACTTACGCCCAACGTTCCTGAATTACGCACACCGACACCTTGTTCATTTGCACTCAATGTAATTTTACCGGCGTACATGCCACCTAAAGCAGATACATCAATACCATAATTAAATCTATCTTGATAGATTTCATCTTTTTTATTCTCAGTAAAGCTTAAATCTGTACCGACATTATTTTGACCTGCTATCACATTAATTTCTTTATTAGCCCATAATTCAGCATTAATTTTCACACTTCGAGCAATGATATCCGTATAATCTTGCCCGGTATTTTTTAAGCCTTGACCCGTAACATAAATATGTCCACGTTCAACTTGATACCCAGTCAATTTTCCGTTTTCTACTAGCGGTTTACCGGTTGTTAAAGTTGCTCGGTCAGCATTGATAAAACCACATCCATTACAGGTTATACCCGCTGGGTTGGCAATGATCACTTGTGCTTTTGGACCGGCCACTTCAATGTATCCATTCAACTGACTAATATTAGGTGAATTGACTTCATTCAAAATGACTTTAGCGCTTTGTGCGAGTAATATATTTGGGTTAACAAACTCCACTAATTGCGTTTTATATCGATCTGTTCCATTATTTAATATCACTCCTTTTTTGGATACATCAAATTGAGTATATTTATTATGTGAAACCCCACTACTCGATGGATTAGTAATATTAATTATTTTGATACCGTCAGAATGTTGATAAATATTGGGGCGTTGACTACGGTCGGCTGTATTGTCTACGACAATATTGCTAGCATAACAGCTAGCAATCAGACTAACCATTCCCAATGCGATATACGATATAAATATTAAAGGTTTTATTTTGAAGGGTTTTGCTGGGTAAATTGAACCGTGTTTTTGATGAATTATTCCAACTTTATTTTTATTACTTGCCACCATTTGATGCGATTTAACCAGTTCGGATACAACAATAAATACATTTCGAGCTTTATTAAAAATAATTCGATATAAATTTCTATTCATATTATTTCCACCTTTCATCAATTGTTAATGCATTAAGTTATATACAGCTAATTTTTAGATAAATAAAAGTTCAGTGAATATTGAAAAAATTTGACACAGTAATTAAAACTTAAGAATTTTTATCTTTTATTAATATCATCAATAAGATCTATTAATTTTTTTAGTCTAATGTTACATCAAGAACATTTAAATTAGATAAGGAGGATCAGCGAAACAATTTAAGTTAATTACAACTCATTGAGGGAATTATGATAAATTCCCTGTGATATCGATTTTTTTATTGAATAATAACAATAGGATACCTCATCAAACCTTAGTATAAAGATAAGATTTTATTGATTTTTCTGATTGTTATAATCGCGATGCATTATATGGAAAATAATCATATCCGTAATATTAGATATGATAGTTTCCGTTTTTATTGTATTTTGTTTGTCATTGGAAAAAGTATTATTATCTAAAGTGAAAAATATCTCTGAAGCCGAATTTTCGATTTTATATCGCTGATTATGTTGAGTGTTATCTAATTTATCAACATTAATTGTACCTAAATTGTTGATATTATTTCCACCTGCTACATTGATATTATTAGTTTTGATAATTCCTAACCAATCATTCTTAAATTGCTTAGTTTCTGTATATATCTCATTTTTGGCAAATATCTCGCCATTATTATAAATTTGTCCAGCTTTAATAACGAGTTTATCCTTTGCGTTTACGATTTTTCGATTGTCAAAATTTTCACTGTTTATTTCAATTTTATTAGCGCTGATTTCCGCTTGCCAATCGTTTTTAAAATTAGTGCTTTTAGTCGTTAATCGCTCAACAGCTATTAATTTCGCTTGATTATAAATATCAGCTGTATCAAGTTTTAAATTTTTATTGGCAGTAACTTTATTGTAGTTATCAAACCTACTATCTTCAAATGAAACCAAATCATTAACAGTAATACCATTTAGACTTATTTCATCGGCATTCACCTCTCCTAACCAATCATTTTTAAAATAATTACTGGATATTGCTATTTTATCCTGAGCCAATAATTTTCCTTGATTATATAATATTTCAGTAGAATTGATTTCAAGTTGTTCTTTAGCAATAATTTGATTGTAATTATAGATTTTTGATGAAGATAATTTAACTTTATTCGATTTTATTATGCCTTCCCTACCATTTTCCAATTTGCTAGCGTTTAAAGATAGCGACTCCTTTGCTAACAATTGACCAAAGTTGGATACTTCTTCAAGTTGTAAATTCATGTTATCTGCATCAATAACACCAAAGTTAGTTAAATCTGTCCCTAAGTCATCATTTTTGATACGTATTTTTGAACTTTTTAAAATACCTTGCCAATCATTTTTTAAGTTTTTGATATTTAATTCCATCTTATCTTTAAATGCGATATTACCATTATTGTACATTCCGTTAGTTAATCTTATATTAGCCCAATTACCGGTAATCCAACCATGGTTATCAAATTGCATACCGTTTACATTGATTCGATCCTCTGCAATGATTTTACCTTGCGATGTATTGGTTATTTTCGATTCAGATGTGTTTCCTAAGTTTACCGTTGGTGATTTTACTTCACCTTCATTAACGATATTATTTCCTTCTAATGAAACATTTTCTCCAGCTTGAATTGAGCCTTTATCCTTATTGGTGATATTATCACTATGTACGATTAAATCTTTTTCTGAGGTTAATTTGTTCTCATTTGTCACGTCATCTGCAACTATGTTTAATTTATCCTTAGCTTCAACTTCACCGTAATTTTCAACGTTTTTCCCCTCTAAATCTACATCTGCTGATTCAATTTTCCCTTCCCAATCATTTTTTATATTATCACCCGATACACTAATTTTATCGGTGGTTGATACATTTCCCGCATTTTCAGTATAATTAGCAGAAATTTTTATCATTTGTGCTCTTAATCTTCCAACATTTTTGGTACGTTTGGCTGTTATTGTAATAGCTACAGCATTTATATTACCTGTCCATGTACTAATAAATTCTTGACTAAATGAAGTAATATTTTTTCCTGCTGACAATTTACCCTCATTCGCAACCAATTTAGATGCTTTTAGATTGATATCTTCTTTCGCTTCAACGGTTCCATAATTTTTTACTTCTGTTTTTGCCATTAAACTGACATTTTTTTGAGCAGCAATTGTGCCATGATTTTCTATTTGTTGACTGTTTAATAAGATGTCTTTTGTTGCTTTAAGATTACCACCGACATTATTTAAAATTTTACCATCCACCGATAAATTTAACGTCCCCGCATTAGCCATAAGTATTCCATTATTACGTACACCTACCCCTGTTTCGGTACCTATCATCTTAATTTTTCCAGCATACATTCCACCTAACGCTGAAACATCCAGTGCAAACTCAGGTTGCGCAGTATTGGGGTCTGATACAATTTTTTCAATCTTAGTCAGATCTGCTTTCACTTTGCCTTGACCGGTCACAATAGTGATTTCTTTATTTGCCCATAACTTGGCATTGACATTCACACTACGTGCGATTAAATCGGTGTAATCTTGCCCTGAATTTTTTAATCCATCCCCTGTAATGGCTATTTGCCCTTTTTCAACATGATAACCAATCAATTGTCCATCTTTCATTAATGGTTTACCGGTCGTCAAGGTTGCCCTATCTGCATTAATAAAACCACAACCATTACAGGTTATACCGGCCGGATTGGCGATGATCACTTGGGCTTTTTGACCGGCCACCTCGATATAACCATTTAATTGGCTGATATTTTGCGAATTCACTTCGTTTAGTATGACTTTGGCGCTATTTTGCAGTGATGCATTACCATTAATATCACCGGCTAATTGTGTTTTACTACCGTCACGAGAGTTATTTAAAATGACGCCATTTTTTGAAACATCAAATTGCGTATATTTATTATGTGAAACGCCCCCTTTTGTTGGCGTTGCGATATCAATTTGTGTTACGCCGTTTGGTAAGCCTTGAATGGCTGGACGTTGCGCTTGATTGGCATTTTGATCGACAACGATATTATTTGCGTAACTAGATTCAACAATGCCAACCATACCTAAAGCGATATAGGATAAAAATACTAAGGGTTTTAACATAAAGGATTGATTTTTATGTTTAGAAATCACTTCAATTTTTTTTGTAGTCTGATTATGACTTGTCATGACTTGATGGGAACTAACCATTTCGGATACCACAACATACAATCCACGAGTCTTATTAAAAACAATACGAAAAAAATTCTTGTTCATAGTATTTCTCACCTTTCATCTATTTTCTAACATGCTAAGACAAATCATATTTATCTATTAAACAATGGGTCATGCTCAATAAATCCATATTTTTTTATAATTAACCAAACAAATAATTATTGAAATTGATACAACTAAAAATGACAACGATAAGATTTATATATTTGGAACCATTACCACAATTTGATTGCCCCTAAAATAAACAGGCAAATAGCAACGGAAAATTTTATATGATTTAGATAACTTAATTTTTTTATAATAAACTTTAACTTCATATTTAGTCAAAGATTTTATTTATTTTTTTGTCAATTTTCGAGTTTAACTAAGTTAGACTTTAATTCTTTTGAAGTTTATGCCACACAATAAAATCTTAATATTTGGTTTGATAGTCCACGTATTAAGGAGTTCATGTCAAATCAGATGCTTTTATTAATCCGATTAACAAATCATTGATGTTTTTTGAACAGTTAAATGATCAATGTTGTTAATAAACCTTAATCACAAAATTATCGATGAAAAACAAAATTTTATTGCAAAATAATCTGTCAATAGAGGGAAGGAAATTGAACGAAAGGATTATCAAAGGAACGAAATGTGGCATTATTGGCTTATCAGTCATTTAAACACAACTGATAAACCAATATGATATTTTACCGAGATAAAATTTTATTTATCATGATTAAAACTTTTAAATGTTGGATAAATACTAATCACTGATTTCTTGTAATTCTTTTGCATTTATCTGTCCAAAATTTTCTATCCCATTTTCAACTTTTAATACAAGAAGATTAGTATCGATAACGCCAAACCAATCATTTTTGAAATGTTTACTGACACCGTCTATTTTATTTTGGGCAAATAACTCTCCATTATTGTAAAACTCTGTTACGTTAATCTTCAATGTATCATTAGCACGGATTGATTTTCGATTATCAAATCGTCCTTCAATTATTCCTTCTTCATTTTTTTGTCCTGCTATTTTAATCGTGTTGGCACTGATTTCACCTTGCCAATCATTTTTAAAGTTGTTACTGATTATATCTAATTCTTTTAATGAATGAATTTTTCCTTGGTTATAGCCATCTGTAACTTGAATCATTAACTTGTTAGCAGCAGTGATTTCATTGTAATTTCTAAAATTTTCATAATGGGAATATATTTCATTAGTTTTTATTAGGCCTTGCCAATTATTTACAAAATTACCGCCTGATAAATATAAATAATTCACTAAAATTTTTCCATAATTATAAACATTACCATAAGCCATATCTATCCCATCACCCTCTATTAGGCCATAGTTTGTAAAATCATTATCAGAATTAGCAGAATCAATCCCAATTACAGCATAATCGAAAGATAGTTTACCGTTCCAATCATTTTTAAATTGATGATATAAAATATCTAATTTTGATTTTATCGCTATTTGACCTTGGTTATACATTTTCCCATACGATGCAATCTGTCCATAATCACCACTTACCAATCCCCAATTATCAAATTGATTTGCGATTAAGAAAAAATTTTGATCAGCTTCTATTTTTCCACGCCAAGTATTAACCACGGTTCCAACCTTTCCGGTATATAAATTTACCAATGAACCTTTGATATTACCTTCATTAACTATATTTGTTCCAGATAATGAAACAACTTCTCCAGCTTGAATTAAACCTGTATCTTTATTGATAATATTTTTTTCACTAACGACCGATATTTCCTTTCCAGATGTTAGTTTATTTACGTTCATAACATCAGCAACAATGCTTAATTTAGCCTTGGCATTTACTTCGCTATAATTCTCAAAATCTTTCCCTTCTAAGGTAATATTTTTCGACTGAATTACACCAAACCAATCATTTTTGATTTTATCACTCGATACAGTAACGCTTTCTCCTGCTGATAAATCACCCGCATTTTCGGCATATGATGCTTTAATTTCCACCTTTTCAACCGCATTCATTTTGCCCACATTTTTAGTGTGCCCAGATTTTAATACAATTGTGTTGGCGCTCACATTCCCTGTCCATGTACTAAGAAAGCCCTCACTTTCTGCGCTAAGATTATTGCCTGCAGACAATCTATTTTCGTTGGCAATCAATGTATTAGTTTTGATTTTGATATCTTCTTTCGCTTCAATAATCCCATAATTTTTTATCTCTGTTCTACCCAACACGTCGACATTTTTTTGACTGGTAATTGTGCCATGATTTTCTAATTGTTGACTGTCTAGCAAGATATCTTGTGTTGCCTTAATATTACCCCCCACATTATTTAAAATTTTACCACTAACCAATAGATTCAACATTCCCGCACTTGCCATGAGTGTCCCATTATTACGAACACCTACCCCTGCGTCAGTACCCACCATCTGAATTTTTCCGGCATACATTCCGCCTAACGCTGATACATCTAGAGCAAACTCAGGTTTTACAGTATTCGTGTCTGATACCACATTTTTAATTGTTGCCAGATCTGCACTCACTTTGTTTTGACCTGTCAGAATAATGATTTCTTTATTCGCCCACAATTCCGCATTAACCTTTACACTACGTGCAATTAAATCGGTATAATCTTGCCCTGAATTTTTTAATCCATCCCCTGTTATGGCTATTTGCCCCTGTTCCACGTGATAACCCGCCAATTTTCCATTTTCCATTAGCGGTTTACCGGTGGTTAAAGTTGCCCTGTCTGCATTAATAAAACCACAACCGTTACAGGTTATGCCTGCCGGATTGGCGATAACTACTTGGGCTTTTTGACCGGCTACCTCGATATAACCATTTAATTGACTGATATTTTGCGAATTTACTTCGTTCAATATTACCTTGGCGCTATTTTGTAGTGATGCATTACCATTGATATTACCGGCTAATTGCGTTTTACTACCGTTTGAAGAGTTATTTAAAATGACACCATTTTTTGATACGTCAAATTGGGTATATTTATTATGGGATACGCCATCATTGTTTGGTGCTGTGATATCAATTTGCGTTACACCGTTTGGTAAACCTTGAATCGTTGGGCGTTGCGCTTGATTGGCACTTTGATCGACAACGATATTATTTGCGTAACTGACGCCAGTCATACTGACCAGTCCTAACGCAACATAGGATAAAAAAACTAACGGCTTTAATAAATAAGATCGGGGATTATCGATCGAGTTATTGTTGACGTGAATACCCTTACCTTGCTGACCCTTACTAACCACAACGTGATGTGATTGTGCAATATCAGACACAACAACAAATAATCCACGAATCCGATTAAAAACAATACGATAAAAACTTTTATTCATAATATTTTACCTTTCATCTTTTTGTTAATAGCCGTAATAAATCATATTAATATTAAATTATGGACAGCAAATTTTCTAAAATGACTTCAGAATCAGATAAGACTATTAAAAAATTTAATACGAATTCAACTAAAACGGCTGCGTTATGATTAATGCTTTAAAAAGCACGCAAATGACTTACAGAACACTTAATGACTTTTATTAAGCTAACGGTGCAAACAAAATTTTTATATTGTTTAGATAACTTAATGTTTATATATTAAACTTTAAATTTTCATTTAGTCAAAGAATTTTACCTAATGAATTGTAAGCAAAATTTTATTTTCAAATTTCAAAATGGTTAAAAACGAAGACTTGTATTGATATCTTTTTTTGATAATGATTAAAGGTGAGAGATAAATGTAGATAACATTTAACATAATAGAATCTTAACAACCTGATTTAGCAAACGAGAAATAACGTTTGGTAAACCAGGTGAGTAATTTTATCAATTAAAGCTTACTGTCATGCATTTTATTGATTAACGAAAATACCATTGATCACGCCAATGTTGTTAATATAGGCTATTTTAGATTCAATATATTTTGCATTAATTATTCCATGGCTGTCGTTGGTCAATGTCCTAGCTGTTAACTTAATATAATCATCTGAAGTTATTTTTCCTTCGTTATAGATGAGGTTAGCGAGTATACTAATTGATTTATTGACAGATAGCGTTCCATAATTATTAAAATTATAGTCAATATCTAAATCAATAGTGTCTGATGCTATCCAACCAAACCAATCATTATGAAAATTTCTACCGTGTAACTGTATTTTATTTTTAGCCAGTAACTGACCATTATTGTATAAACTACTTACGTTTAATTTGAAATCATCATTGGCTTTTGCAAAATTTCGGTTATCAAAATTTCCGCCTTTGATTTCGATTTGGTTAGCATTGATTTCGCCTTTCCAATCATTTTTAAAGTTATCAGTTTTTATTGCCAATTTATCGGATGCAAAAATCTTCCCTTGGTTATAGCCGTCTTTCACTTTGATCACCGATGAATTTAATGCACTAATTTCATTATAATTATCCAACTTATTGGTATCCATTGTAATTAAATCGGCTTTGATTTCACCTTTCCAGTCATTTTTAACTTCATTGCCTTTTAAAATGATTTGTTTATTGGCAAATAATTTTCCTTGATTATAAAACTGGTTACCCCCATTAACTGACAGTAATTGACCCGCCTTGAGTTCATTATGATTTTCAAAATTACGCGTATTTATATCCACCTCATCAGATTTGATAATACCTTGCCAACTATTTACAAATGCATTGTTTACTACAGATAAAGTATGATTAACTAAAAGTTGACCATAATTATAAACATTATTATTCAAAATATTTAAATTATCAGCATTGATGACACCATAATTAGTGATAGTAGCGTCCGATTTCGTTTTGTTGATATGCATATAATTACTGGCTAATTTGCCATTCCAATCATTTTTAAAATCTTTAAGGTATAAATTCAAATTGTTATTTAGCGTAATTTGACCTTGGTTATACATATAATCTTGTAATTCCATTGTTCCATTATCCGCATTTATCTGTCCAGAATTCTCAAATTGATTAGCATGAATATCAAATAATTGCTTAGCATTGATTTTTGCTCGCCAAGTATTCACAACTTTCCCAACCTCTCCTTCCCCTAAAAATACTGAGTCACTATTGATTGTGCCATCATTGATGATGTTCTTTGCAACTATTGAAACTTTGTCCTCAGCTTTGATCAATCCTGTATCGCTATTTGTAATGTTGGTTCCTTTTAACAATAATTGCTCATCTGATAGTAATTTATTGATATTATTTATATTTTCTATCGATATCACTAAGTTTTCAGCAGAATTAACTTCGCCATAATTTTCAAAATTTTTCCCATTCAAGTTAATATTTTTAGCGTTAATAATCCCTTGCCAATCATTTTTGATATTGTCGCTTGTTAGGGTAATTTGTTTTCCTGCCGTTAAGTTCCCATTATTTTCTGCAGTTGAAGCATTAATGGTGACAGTTTCATAGGCTTTCATTTTACCCACATTTTTAGCTTGCTTAGCATTAATCACAATGTTATTCGCTTTTACATCCCCTGACCAAATACTAATAAACTCATCACTGGTTGTTGAAAGAGAATTTTTTGCAGACAGTTTTCCTTCATTGGTAATTAACGTATGGGATTGAAGTTTAAGGTCATTTTTGGCTGTGATTGTGCCTAAATTTTTAATTTCAGATTGACTTTTTAAGACAGTTCCTTCAGAGGATTGCATCGTTCCTTTATTAATAATTTTGCCATCAGCAGAAAGATTCAATGAACCGGCACTCGCCATCAGTTTTCCTTCATTTCGTACCCCTACACCATTTTCGGTACCGACCATTTTAATTTTACCTGCATACATTCCGCCTAGCGCAGAAACGTCCAATCCAAACTCAGGCTGATCAACTTGATTATTAAATCCTTGCTTTTCAATGGTATTCAAATCAGCACTTACTTTAGCTTGTCCTGTGATAACATTAATTTCATTATTTGCCCATAATTCCGCATTAACATTGACACTACGTGCAATTAAATCGGTGTAGTCTTGACCTGAGTTTTTTAAACCATAGCCATTAATTTCAATACGTCCGCCATCAACTTGGTAACTTTGCAATTTACCATTATCCATAATGGGTTTACCCGTCGTTAACGTGACTCTATCAGCATTAATAAAACCGCAACCATTACAAGTTATACCGGCAGGATTGGCGATAATGACCTGCGCTTTTTGACCTGCAACTTCAACATAACCATTTAACTGACTAATATTTGGAGAGTTAACTTCATTTAAAATCACTTTTGCACGATTTTGTAATAATCTATTACCATTAATGTCGCCAGCTAATTGGGTATTAGTTCTTCCTGTCGCATTATTGAGTATGACACCATTTTTGGATACATCAAATTGGTTATATTTGTTGTGAGAGACACCGCTATTACTTGGCGCTGCAATATCAATTTGTGTTACGCCATTTTGCAAGTTGTGCACATTAGGGCGTTGTGCTTGGTTAGCCGTTGGATCGACAACGATATTATTGGCATAACTGACATTAACCACACTAACCAAACCCAATGCAATATATGACATAAAGACTAAAGGTTTTAATCTGCAAAACTGAACATGCTGGATTGGATTAGGGTTAACATGAACTGTTTTGATTTGTTTAGCATTATTGGTTACGACTTGATGCGATTTAGTCATTTCAGATACCACAACAAACAATCCACGGACTTTATTGAAAATAATGCGATAAAAATTCTTATTCATAGTATTTACACCTTTCACCTAATATTTTGTTAAAACGTAAAAAATAAAATCATCATATTAAACAAATGATTATTTCAATAAATCTACAAAAATAGTTAAATACGGCAATACAAATAATATTTTGAATTTAATGCAACAAAAGGAAATCGATAGGATGATAAATTACGTTAACATTAGCTAGTTATCCACTAATTAACCATCATCCTTGGTAGAACAGAAAGAAACAGACACACCAAATTAACATCATTTAGATAATTTGATTCATGTATAATAAACATTAAATTTATATTTAGTCAAAGTTTTATTTGTGCATCCGTAATTTACATTTCTTTGTTAATCCAAACAATTTTTAGGGTTAGCTAAGACTTTTGATAACAAGATTTTTCTAATTTATTAATTTATCACTTAATTTATTTTCTGTTTTGTTAAAAAAGTATTTCTATTAAGCAGATAGTTGGTGTGATCAAATCGGTTTTAATATTTGGGCACTTGATGATGTTTTAATTTTATTCGGTCTAGATATTTCTATTACCAGTAATTTTATTGATATTAATTAGGTAAGTTATAGAAATTTTTATGTTTTTTGGGGATTAAAGTGAATGAGTAGAAAGCTCATAAGTTGACAAAGATTGAAAAAATTAATTTTTAAGATCCTAGCTTACCTATTGATGATATATTTCAGTAAACTAGGATCTTATCTTTACAACAAAACAGAATTAATTGATCAAATTAATCTATTCATCTTTTGCATTAGTGGACTTTCCATTAATTAGACCATGATTAACGATTTTATCAGATAAATTGTCAGTAATAATTTCAGCATTAATCACACCATGCCAATCATTGAGAAAATGATTACCCGCTAATTTAATCTCTCTTTTCGAAATCACATTGCCTTGGTTGTATGTATAATTAGAATTAATAGTTAACTGATCACCAGCTTCAACCTCACCAAAGTTTTCCATATTTGTTATAACATTCAGATCAATATTTTCAGCTTTAATTGAACCAAACCAATCATTTTTTAGGTTGTGACTGACTACTTTTACTTGTTGGTTAGCCAATAATTCACCATTGTTATTAAAATCATTCAGGTTAATATTCATTGTATCATTCGCTATTAATTTATTACGGTTATCAAATCTATTACCTGTGATTTCAATGTTATTTGAATTTATTTCACCAAGCCAATCATTTTTGAAATTATTGCTATTAATTAATAATTTGCCTTCAGTTAAGAGCTTAGCTTGATTGTAAGCGTTTTCGACATTGACATTCAGCTCAGAATTAGCAAAAACTTGATTGTAATTGTCAAATTTTGCACCTACCAACGTAATATTATTAGCTTGTACTTCGCCTTTCCAATCATTTTTGAAGTTGTCACTCGTTATAGATAAATCATTTTTTGCCAATAATTTACCTTGGTTGTAAACATTCTTAACATCAATATTGAGCAAGTCATTGGCATTCATTTCGTTATAATTAATAAATTCACCCGTTTCGTTAACTTGATCATTGTTGGTTTTAATGTTCACAAGATTTATTTGATCAGCATTAACTTTACCGTTCCAATCATTTTTAAATGAATCAAAAGATAGATTAATTTTGAAACTTGGTGTTTCTGAACTTTTAGAATGTGGTGAAGGTTCGGGTGAAATTGATGATAAAATTCCTTGATTATAAAGTATTCCTTTTACGGCGATATCGATGGATTGTACACCATTAACAGCACCATAATTTCTAAAATTATTGCCTTTTAAATCAACGATTTTCGATTGCATTGTACCATTCCAATGATTAAAAACATCATCACTAATAACATTCATATTTTCTATTGATGCTAACACACCGTTATTGGATAACATTTTGGAATTTATGGATAATTCTTTTTGCGATCGAATCAGACCTGTTGAATGATTTTGAATGTTCTGACTTGCTAGCGTTAATTTATTATCTGAGGTTAACGTATTAATATTATTTATATCTACAACGTTAATGATCAAGTTGTCAGTTGCATTAATTTCTTTATAATTTTCTAGATTTTTTCCTACAAGTTCAATATGTTTTGACTGAATCACACCAAACCAATCATTTTTGATTTGATCAGTGAATATCGCAAGAAATTCTCCCGCAGTTATATCACCAGCATTCTCAGCATATGATCCACGAATGTTCATTTTTTCAGCCGCATTGATTTTACCTACGTTTTTAGTGTGTTTTGCCAATAAGCTAATTGTATTGGCACTCACTTTCCCAGTCCATGTACTAAGAAATTCATTACTTTCTGAATTAAGAGTATTTCCTGCTGATAATTTATTTTCGTTGGCAACCAATTTAAATGCTTTTAGATTGATATCTTCTTTTGCTTCAACAGTACCATAATTTTTTATCTCTGTTTTTCCCACCAGTTCGACATTTTTTTGACTGGCAATTGTGCCATGATTTTCTAATTGTTCACTGTTTAATGAAATGTCTTCTAAAGCGTTAAGGTTACCACTTACGGTATTTAAAATTTTGCCATTTGCTAATATATCTATTGTTCCTGCACTGGCCATAAGTACCCCATTATTACGAACACCTACCCCTGCTTCAGTACCGACCATCTTAATTTTTCCGGCATACATTCCACCTAACGCTGATACATCCAGTGCAAATTCAGGTTGTTCAGTATTGGTGGTTGAGGCGACTTTTTCAATACTTTTCAGATCTGCCCCCACAATCACTTGACCTGTCACAATATTGATTTCTTTATTAGCCCATAACTTGGCATTGACATTTACACTGCGTGCAATTAAATCGGTATAATCTTGCCCTGAATTTTTTAACCCATCCCCTGTAATGGCTATCTCACCTTTTTCCACTTGATAACCAATCAATTTTCCATCATTCATTATCGGTTTACCGGTGGTTAAGGTTGCCCGGTCTGCATTAATAAAACCACAACCATTACAGGTTATGCCGGCCGGATTAGCGATAATCACTTGGGCTTTTTGTCCAGCCACCTCGATATAACCATTTAATTGGCTGATATTTTGCGAATTCACTTCGTTTAATATTACCTTGGCGCTATTTTGTAGTGATGCATTACCATTAATATTACCAGCTAATTGTGTTTGGCTACCATCACGAGAGTTATTTAAAATGACACCATTTTTTGATACGTCAAATTGGGTATATTTATTATGGGATACGCCATTATTGCTTGGTGCTGCGATATCAATTTGTGTTACACCGTTTGGTAAACCTTGAACGGTTGGACGTTGTTCTTGGCTGGCATTTTGATCAACAGCGATATTATTTGCGTAACTAGATTCAACAATACTAACCATACCAAATGCAATATAGGATAAAAATACTAAGGGTTTTAACATACAGGATTGATCTTTTTGCTTACAATACCCTTCCATTTTTTTTGTGGTTTGATTATGACTAGCCATGACTTGATGAGATTTAACTATTTCAGAAACCACAACAAATAATCCACGAACTTTATTAAAAACGATGCGATAAAAATTTTTATTCATAGTATTTTTCACCTTGTATCTAATGCTGATGTCTGAAAACAAAAGCATATTAAGTTATTAAAAATTAATTAAATTTATAAAAAAAATTAATATCCTTTTATTAACAAGCAAAGATATTAATGGGTTACTACAACTTGAAAAAAATATACAAATTCTGTCATTCGGGTATTTATGGGGATTTTCTATTAACCAACAGAAGATTAATTAGTTTTGATTATCATCAATTTTATGTCGTTAACATGAATAGTTTGACCACTGACTCAATATTTAAAAATTGACGTAAAAAGAACAGTATTTCAAATCACTCATTGGATCTTATTAACAAATAGCTATTGGTTAAATATTGTTTTTATTTGATATATAAATGTAAGTTAATCTTATTTAACATGACTAATAAATATCAAAAAAACAAATAATACTGGAACTGATTGATTTCACAATGGTGTGTCTTTTATTGATTGATGTGAAATTGTGCCTATACCACAAGGCATTCATTGGATAAATAAAGTGTACTATATAAACATTTATTTGAGGTTCGGTCAAAGACTTTATTAAATTATTTTATATATTATTGAAAGAATTTAATTCAATTTTAATTTAAATCAAAAAAATTTAACTTTAGTAAATTTTTATATCAATGTTTTGCGATTTTAATGTTTATTTTTTTAATAAGATGAAAAAATTAGTTTCTAATTAACCATTATTTTTACTTTACTACGTTTTTTCGACATTTATTGCTTTTTAAAGAATAGTGGTGGTTTTAGGGGTAAAAATTTATATGAACAGCATCTAAAAACAGCAATGTTAGAGAAAAGAAGAATTCCATTTGGTCACAATTTTTTTAAGATAGCTAACATTAAAGAGCAGGTTAAATCGGTTTCTATTTTCAGTATATGATTATTTAAATTTCGAAAAATAGACCCTGGTTTTCTAATTTTTTATACATAGAAAACCAGAATCTTAAGTTATAAACAACTGTTCAAGTTAAAAAACATTAGCAATCCATAAGTTATAGTTGATTTTCATCATTTATAATTCCTGTTATTAATCCATAATTCTCAATGTGATTCACTTTCGTTTTAATGTATTTTGCATTCATCACAGCTTTCCAATCATTTCTAAAATAATCAGCATATAACCAGATGTGCATATCAGAATCAACTCGTCCGTAATTATAAAAATTCTTTGTCACAATATTCATTAAATTACTTGTTTCAAATTTTCCATAATTCGATAACTGAGTCGAAAGAATATCTAGGTTTTCAGCTTTAATCAAACCATACCAATCATTTTTAAAATTGGTGCCGCCTATTTCTAGATCTCCAAATGTAAATAAAGTCTTGTTATTGTAGAAATCATTAACGTTGATAGTTATATATCGATTAGCTTTTATTTCGTTCATGTTGTTCATTTTTCCACCGGCGATATCCAGTTTATCGGCATCAACATGACCTGCCCAATCATTTTTAAAGTCTGCACTATATATACCAATATGATTATTAGATGTGAACCGACCTTGATTGTAGATGTTGTTAACAATGATTTGTAGATCATTAGTCGCATTAAAGGTACTATGATTGTCCAGTTTATTAGCAAATATTGTCACTAAATCAGCTTTAACAAGACTTTCATTTCCTTCATTTGAAAAATATGAGGTATTAATATCTAAATTTTCATCAGATAATAACTTAAATTTGTTATATAACTGTTTAACATCGATTTTTAGGGAATCTTGAGCAGTTATCAAACCTTTATTTTCTAATGTTGTACCGGATAGATCAATTTTGTCAGCGCTTATTGAAGCATTCATCTCATTTTTTAGTTTGTCACCCTGAATGCTTAATTCATGTTTCGCCAATATCTTCCCTTGGTTATAAAAATCCTTAGATTTAATTTTAATTTGATCTTTTGACTGTATCGAACCAAAGTTAGAAAAACTTTCATTGACGATCTGTTGGTCGAAATCAATTAAATTAGCGTTGATTGTTCCTTGCCAATCATTTTTAAAATTCTTATTCTGATTTACTTTTAGAGTTTTTATTGCATCAAATTGACCATTATTGTAAAAATCATTACTTTCAACGATTATTTTACTGGATGAGTATACCGAACCTTTATTTTCAAAATAATCATTATTGGCATATAATTCACCGACTTTTATTTTGCCAAAAGCGGTATTAATAAAGTCACTACCCACTTCATAAAAATAGCCTACATCGATAAGACCTTCGTTAACACTTTTATGTGGATTTATTAACTTGAAATAATCAGCTATTATTTTGCCATTGATGCCATTGTTATAGTTTATTTCAGCAGATATATCCAATGCGCCAGTTAAAATTGTACCATCAGAATCGAAATTTTGTGTTATAACTTCCGCATCATAAGCGTTTATTATTCCGTCTTTTTTGTTAGAAAATTCTATACTATTAATCCTGATTTCGTTTCTTCCCACTAATTCATTAAAATTCGTGATACTTTTAACATTCATAGTTAATCTATTGTCGGCAACAAGTTGACCATAATTGACAAATTCGTCACCAAAAATTTTGATATTATTTGATTCAATTTTGCCTTTCCAATCATTTTTGAATTTTCTACTGTTTATAGTGACTTCTTTTTTAGCAGCTAATTTTTTATTATTTTCAAACTGATTTGCGAGCAGATTAATTGTGTCATTTACGTTAATATTGCCTGTATTTTTTGCCATATTCGCATTAATTTTTAGATTTTGCGCTTTTATATTTGCTGAATAACTATTATCAAACTCTTTACTCGTTGTTGTAATCTGTTTACCCGAAGATATTAATCCTTGGTTACCAACCCAACTTTCTGCATTAAGCGTGATATCACCTTGCGCATTTAATCTATCAACATTTTTTATTTCTGCTTTACTGGATAATACAATGTTTTTTGAACTTTCAATTGTTGAATGGTTTTCAATTCCACCATAAGTCGTTTTGAATTCAAGGTTTTGCGCTGAACTGATATAACCAGCATTAATTACTTTGCCATCGTTGGTTACAGTTAATGTTCCTGCATTTGCCAATAACGTCCCATTATTTCGTACCCCAACGCCATGTTCTGTCCCAACCATTCTAATTTTATCCGCATACATGCCCCCTAATCTTGAGACATCTATGCCAAACTCGGGTTGTCCAACGTGATTATCAAAGCCTTGTGTATCAATATGTTTTAAATCCGCGCTAACTTTTGCTTTACCCGTTATGACATTGATTTCTTTATTTGCCCATAATTTAGCATTGATATTGACACTTCGAGCGATCAGATCACTATAATCTTGTCCGGTATCATTTAGACCATTACCTGTAATTTGAATATGACCTTTTTCGACCAAATAGCCTTCTAGGTTACCATTTGTTACAATCGGTTTACCGGTTGTTAACGTGGCTCTATCTGCATTGATAAAGCCACAATTATCACAGGTAATCCCAGCTGGATTAGCGATTATCACCTGTGCTTTTTGTCCGGCGACTTCAATATAACCATTTAATTGGCTGATATTGTTAGAATTAACTTCATTTAAAATGACTTTTGCGCTGTTTTGTAATAGTGGATTACCATTGATATTTCCTGCTAGTTGTGTATTCGTGCCACCAGTAGCATTATTAAGAATCACACCCTTTTTTGACACATCAAATTGAGTATATTTATTATGAGACACACCGTTTCTACTCGGTGCAACAATATTGATTTGTGTTGTACCATTTTGTAATTCCTTAACAACAGGACGTTGATTTTGATTGGCTAAGGGATCAACCACAATAACTTTTGCATAAGTTGTACCAACAATACTTACCATACCTAATGCAATATAGGATAAAAATGCAAGTGGTTTTAATGTGCAATATTTTGTATCGTTATTTGAATTCTGTTTAATATCCGTTTTTTTAGCTTTTCGGCTGCAACGTGATATCGCCTGATGTGATTTTACAATTTCAGATACCACAACGAACAATCCACGAGTTTTATTAAAAACAATGCGATAAAAATTTTTATTCATAGTATGTCTCACCTTTCATAGATCTACTCTTTTTTACTCAAAAAGAATCGGAATTTTCTTAAAAACCAGTCATTTTATAAAAATCAATTTATTCTATAATCAAGGCATAAATTAAGATTACTGGTTTACAAAATGACTAATATCAATTAGTTACTACAATGAAAAAATGACTACAGTGTAATTAACAATCTGTTAATTGAATTGAATCAAATCCAATTAATATCAATAGTTAATATAACTTTTTACTGCAAAATGTAATGTGAAATTAAGCTCATATCCATTAGTCATCGTTTTGTATAAGTTATCGATAGTTAACTTTCATAAAATAGGACTATTCAAATAAGGTTAATTCAAGTTATAAAAAGGAAATCTAATAGAATCTAACAACCTGTATAGCGAAATTAGATGGCTATTCTTTTATGGCTGACTGAATGCTTACAATCAACAAAAATAGTGACCTTTTTAATGTTATGTATCTTATCTTGGTGGTAAGAGTTAAGACTTTTCCGCGATTAATAAACACTTAAAAAAACTGTAATCAATTTATTAATATTTGATCGTTTTATCATCAGTTTACAAAGTAATGATAAAACCCATGATTATGCGGTTTAGATAAGATAACTTATATATAATAATCTTTAAATAAACTTTCAGTCAAAGGTTTATTTAAAATATCTTCATTAGCTTTACAAAAAATTTTTTTAATTTTTCTTCATTAACTAATGCATTAATTATTATGGAGTTATTTAATTGATTTAATTTAGTACTTTATTATTGTTTATTGAAAACAATAATAAGTACTAATTTATTGTTGGCTAAATGATAGGTAACACTAATAAGTCCAATTTAAATAGAATCCAAGTGTTAAATGATTAGTATTAAATTTGTCAGGTTTATGTAGGGGCACGCCAGCAAACATATCATAATAAAGACCAAAGTGACGTCCTCTAATTCCGATAGCCGAACCGACTAATTTTTTACCCGTCAGATTTTCGGAATTTCCCCCAAATACACCACCGGCATCCAGTCCTAAATATAATTGCTGGTTTAGTGGCGTATACCATATTAAATCATTGCGAATAAACCAGCCATTATCGGCACTTAACATCTCTTCACCATCAAATCCTCGTACCGTCCAACGACTACCAATCGAAAATCGATCCGGTGCAGTTAATTTATTACGTCGAGTGTATTGTCCTTGTGAATCAAGGCTGTATCCAAAATTTTGATTACCGAGTTTAAAAGGCACATAAACGGATAAATTAGCATTAATGATATCGGTTAAAGCACTACCGATTTCAGATTTTTCTTCAAATGCTTTTTGTGCGCCAAACCAACGTACGCCTTTTTGATAAGATGCACCTGCATAAACAACGATATTATCGAAGTAGTGACTATGCTGTAAGCCAATTCGCCAATTGCTTGTTTTGCGCCGCTGAATTTCGATTTCGGTATCATTGATGAAATTGTGAGACTCTCTTAAATTGATGCCATAACTTAATATTGTTTTTTGCGCTTCATTACGGTGCAATACTCGGCTAATTTGAAAATTATAATATTTACTTCGTCCTTTATATTGATAATCGACCACATCCGAAATTTTTTGATTATAGGTATTTGAATACATCGAGGCATCAAAAAGCCAATAACCAAATGGGACAGAATAGGCAAATAGATAATTTTTTGAGCCATAATCGTCCACTCCCTCTAAATTATGTCCACCAGAAACATAAAAACTGTCACTGAGACCAAGTGGATTATCCAAATAAAGTGTAAGCCCACCTTGATAGCGACCCGTACTTTTTGATCCCGAATTATCTAACGATAATCCTATTCGCCAATATTTCGATTGTTGACGTTGGATAACAATATCTGTTTCACCGGCCTCTTCTCCTGGTAATAATTGGATTTGAGCACTGGCAGTTGGAATTCGCTGAAAATTTTCAAGTCCTTGTTCGATAGCGCGTAAGTTAAGTAAATCCCCTTTTTTTAATGGCATATTACTTGTTAAATTGGCTCTGGTGTCACTATCTGATGAATAAAAAATATTTCTTACCGTTCCTTTCAGCAACAATAAAGTAAATGTTCCTGAATTAAGATCTTGTTGAGGCGCCAAAACCCGTGTTGTGATATAGCCATAACTAATAAGCTGATTTTGTAATTCCGTCATCAGTAAATTTAAACCTTTGCCACCCAAGCAACGACCTTCCGCTTGTTTGGCTAACGTATTTAACGGTATGGTAATTGGAAAGGCATCACGTTCTAACAATTCAACATGTTGAATCGGAAAACAAAATTCCTCTTCAGGAAAATTGATCGTCTGAATTTTTTGTAAAGGTGACATTAAACTTACATTAGGTGTTTTAGTTGACAATGCCTCTTCTGTTGCTTTTTGTCTTTCTTGTTGGTAGATCAGCTGCTGATCACTGATCTTTCGTTCTTGTGCTGTCGGTAACTGCTCAGCAAATACGTTATTTGAAAAGATAAAACTTATTACTACAATTAACAATACTCTGATTTTCATCATTTTTCCTATTATTGTATTTTAGTTTGCGCTAATGTTAATTCGATAATCGAATTTAGTCCATAAAAAAATAGACATGCGTTAAAAATAATCAGTTCAATCGTTAAAATCTTTTCTAAATAAAAGAAAATATATTAGGATATATCAGCATGAAAATTTGAAATAAATCGTTTGAAATCTCGCAGGCAATATTTTGATTATACTAATTGATAATTATGATTCTTTTACGTTTAATATTTATGATTATCTTTGTCGAGCTAAAGCCAAAGTTAAAGTGATTAAAAATAATGAGATGACAATTGACCAATTGAAAAAATTGAACTTTTCTAAAATTGTTCTCTCACCAGGACCGGGGAGTCCTAGCAATGCAGGAATAACTCTTTCCGTTCTAGCTGAATTCAATCGTAGCTGCCCAATATTCGGGATCTGTTTAGGACATCAAGCAATAGCACAGTATTTTGGATATGAGATTGTCAAATCTCCGCAACCAATGCACGGTAAACTCGATAATATTAATCATGATGGTCAAGGAATCTTTACTGGAATTGACAATCCACTGACGGTAGTGCGTTATCACTCTTTAATGGTAATGGATAATTTATTACCTACATCATCACCACTCATTGTCACCGCACGAAATAAACAAGGATTGATTATGGGATTACGCCATAAATATTTACCTATTGAGTCGGTACAATTTCATCCTGAAGCAATCAAAACAGATTGTGGTTTGCAAATCATCAAAAATTTTGTTCATCAATAGGATTTACATGAAAGTTCATATCGATTTTGAAGGTCAACATAAATATTTTTGCGATCCCATAAAAATATTAGCAACAACTAAAGTGTCATCCATAAAAAAATGCTTAGAAGAGATTGAATCATTTATTGCACAAGGATTTTATGCAGTAGGATATTTAGCCTATGAGAGTGCAATGGGCTTTAATCAGGCTAATCAAACCCAATCCAATCCGCCTCAAGATACCGATTTACCTCTACTATTATTTGGTATTTATGATAAATACTCATCTCACCCCCCTAAATCAATACCTCATTATCAGGCAGAACCATTAGTATTAAGCTGTGATACAACTATTGAAGAATATAATCAAAAAATTGATTTTATTCGTTCTCAAATTGAATTAGGAAATACTTATCAAACCAATTATACCATTCAATTTAAAGCGCCTTTTGACGGAAATCCGATTGATTATTACTATTTTCTTCAAAAAAATAATCAGGCAGATTATTGCGCTTATCTTGAACATGATGATTATCATATTTTATCGATTTCACCCGAGTTATTTTTTAGGATTGAAAATAAAACGATTACCACCAAACCGATGAAAGGCACGGTAGGACGAGGTTTGACTACACAACAAGATAATCAACAACGCCTTTTGCTGATGTCAGAAAAAAATCTAGCAGAAAATATGATGATTGTTGATTTACTTCGCAATGATTTAAGCCAAATTTCCAAACCCGGCACGGTTGTTGTACCAACGCTCTTTTCTGCTGAAAAATATCCAACCGTGTGGCAATTAACCTCAACTATTGAGGGGCAATTAATTGAAGATATTCATTTATTCGACATTTTTCGAGCATTATTTCCATGCGGTTCAATCACCGGTGCGCCAAAAGTTAGTACGATGCAAATTATCGCTCAAATTGAGAACACTGCTCGAGGGGTCTATTGCGGCACGATTGGATATATTGAACCATTTGGACATAAAATGGTATTTAACGTGCCAATTCGCACATTAACGATAAATCAGCAATATATGCATTATGGTGTGGGTGGAGGGATTACCTGGGATTCCACTTCGCAAGATGAATATAACGAAATTTTAATTAAATCAGCAATTTTAAATCGTACAATTACCATACCAGAATACATTATTGAATCACTGTTACTTGAAAATGGTCAGTTTTTTTTATTGGATCAGCATTTAACAAGATTAACTGATTCTGCAAGTTATTTTAATTTTGAGTGCAATATCCGTATCATTAAGTTAGCCCTAATGAATCTGGCAAACACCTATTCTAAAAATTTGTATAAAATACGGATTTTACTTAGAGAAAATGGGCAGTTTGAGATTAATCATAATAGTATTATCACGCCTTTGCAAATCGCCGAAATTGAGTTTGCTCCAAATTGTGTTAATAACCAGAATCTCTTTTTATACCACAAAACATCAATTCGGCATCATTTTCCGGCACTAACCCCTGCAAAAGAGTATATTAACTTTAATCAACATGACGAAATCACAGAGTTTGTTAATGGTAATATCGCGTTATTGGTTGATAATCAATGGGTAACCCCCAAAATCACCTCTGGCTTACTGGCGGGGACAATGCGGCAATTTTATTTGGAATCAAAACAATTAGTTGAAAAAACACTGACTAAAAAAGATGTATTATACGCTGAAAAAATTGCATTCATTAATAGTGTTCGCAAATGGGTGGAAATTGATGATAAAGTTTTTAACCACTTCAAACAACAATTAAAAAACGCAATGATATAAAGGTAACGATTTCGCCAACTCAATGGCGAAATGTTATCGAATCACTTAACGTATTATCAAGGTGGCAAAGTCACGCTCTTCATCCTGCCAACCTTTCGATAATGCATTGACTAATGCGGCATAGCCATTATTTTTTAACGCTATACGATGTTCAAAAAATTTTGTTTCAATATTATCTTTACTATCTTTAACAACCCAACGCCCTTTTATTATCGCATCGCCGGTGTAACTGCCATGAAATCCATCAATAAATAGTTTGACGGTCATTGTTGGGGTAGTAATTGCTTTGGTTGAAACTAAATAATGAGGTAAAAAAATCGCTAAATCTTGTTCTAAACGATCACCAAGTTGTTGTGAAAGCGATGATCCCCATAAATTGTTTGAGGCCGTAACAAACTGAATATTATCCGTTTGCAAGACAATCCCTTGTTTGTTTAAAAAACTAGCTACATCTATGGATTCAATCCATATAAAACCATGCGCTGAATTCAAGGTTTGTGAACGTTGATTTTGTAAATGACTCTCTAATTGAAAGTAATGTTTTTCAGCGGTTCCTGAAGAACAGCCAACTAATGTCGTTAATAATGCCATAATCCCAATTGTAAAAATGCGATTTATTATGCTTTTCATTATTTTTTACCTTTTGCTTTGGGTTCCAAATCTTGTTTAACAGGTGCAGAGAATATTAAAGCATTGCTTTTATCATTCAATGTGCTTAACAATGGCGTTAACTCATCCATCATTTGTTGAATTTTTTGCAAACTCTCTTTTATTTGATTATTCATTTCTGAACCAGGTTGTAATTCTTTCATTGTATCGTTCAATGAGCGTAACGCTTTTTGCAGATCTTTTGGCATCGTTTGCATCTCTTTGCTTGCCATGATCTTATTCAACGAATTCATTAAACGCTCACTCGATGCCAATGATTGATTAAACTGATCCATTGTTTTATTCAGTGGTAAATTATTGAAGTTATCTAATAATTGTAAAATTTTAGCTTGTATTTGTGCTATGCCTGTTGAAGTAGTGTCGATGGTATCATAACCATATTGCACAGCTGTTTTTTCATTGTATTCATTTTTTAAATCAGGGTAAAAATCCAAATCAATATACAGCGCACCCGTAAATAAATTTGATGTTTTAAGCGAAGCTCTTAAACCATTTTTTTGTTCTTCCATGATCTGCTTTGCAATATCGATTTTTTCATCCACTAAATCGGATAAACGATCAGGCTCAATCTTAATTAAGACCGGTACTTTTTGATTCAGTATTGACGATTCATTTAACATGTCTATGGTATAAAATGGCACTTTGCTAACCGTACCGAGTCTTATTCCATGATACTCAACCGGTGCGCCAACATTTAGCCCCGATATGGAATCTGAAATCATAATCAGGAACTCTTTATATTGAGTGTATTGAGATTCTTGTATCGACTTTTTATCATCGTATAATTGATATAATGCATACTGCTGTGCTGGAGCCCCTAATTTAGATCCGTCCGGTAAATCAAAACTGATTCCCCCAGATAACAGAACATCTAAAGAAGGAAAATTCAAACTTGCACCCATAGAAGAAAGTGTTAAATTAATTCCACCTTCTTTCCAAAATCTAACATTTTGTGTCACTAGCGCATCATAAGGCTCTTTGATGAAAATTTGATATTTCATTTTACGCGCTTCAACATCAAACAACGAGGTTTCTACATTCCCTACCCGATAGCCTCTAAACATCACTGAAGCACCACGCGGTATCATTCCGCTTTGATCACTTTCTAAATTTAACCGAATACCCTTAATACTAGGATCGGATATGGGTGGCGAATCGGACAATTCAAACGGATCGTTTTTAAAGCTATGTTTATCATTTCCTGCGACTAATTCAATATAAACACCCGATAAAATCGTACCTAATCCCGTAACTCCATCACGCCCTATTTCTGGTTTAACCACCCAAAATATGGAGTCATTTTTAAGCAAAGGCTCCATATTTTTATAGATTCGTCCTTTGATGACAACTTGATTATAATCATCCGATAACGTCACTTGATCTATTATGCCTACATCAACACTACGATTTTTAATCACCGTTTTTCCGGCAACAATACCGCTAGCATCTTTTGCCAGCAAAGTGAAGGATGTACCTCTATCAGCAAAATGAGAGTAAATTATCCAAAGCCCAACAATTACAGTAACAATAGGGATAATCCATATTGCTGAGATAGCTCTGATTTTGATAATTTTTGCTAATCTATTTGAATTTGTCATATGTTTCCTATAACGCTAATTTCTAATTGGTCTACGATCCCAAATTAATCGAGGATCAAATTTTTGCGATGCAATCATTGTCACAATTACGACGGTGGCAAAAAATACAACACCAATATCTGGATATACCCCCATCATTTGTTGATTTCTAACTAATGAACACACGACAGAAACCACAAAGATATCAATCATTGACCATTTACCTATAAATTCGACAGCACTATATAATTTTTTCATTCTCAAACAATTTTGTTTATTTTTTCGCTTAACCGCTAAGGCAAAATAACAAAGCCAGCTAAGTGAAATAATTTTCAAAATTGGAATAACAACACTCGCTGTAAAAATAATTAACGCAACAGGAACATCACCCGCTTGCCACATATAGATGACCCCATCCATAATGGTTGAAGTCGATGATGAACCAAATACAACCGTTATCATAATGCCATATAAATTTGCTGGAATATAAATTAGTAATGAAGTTGTTAGTAATGCAATCGTCCATTGTATTTTATTACGGTTTCGAATCTGACTTTTCTGCTTGCATCGAGGACATTTAGCATACTCAAAAGGAACAATAGCCTGACAACAGCTACATAACTTTAATTTTTGACTGATTGCCGTTTTACCTGTTTTTAATTCGCCTTTAGCAAAATTATTTGTTTTAATCTCATTCCAAATTGCATCCGGAGAAAAAATAACTAACGCTTTTATATAAAAAAAGGCGAATAAACAAAAAGCCCAAAATGAACTGGTTACGCCGATATTACCGTAACTCATCAACTTAACAAAGCTAACCAGTACCCCTGTTAGAAATATTTCTGGCATGCACCAGTGTTGAAATCTTTCGTATACAACTAACAGATCTCTTTTGCGATATTTTGAAAGCTCTATTTTAGAGCAAAGTAGCGCAATAATTGCTAAATTAATAACGGGAAAAAGCAATACAAACACGACAAAAAGCGCCGAAATATAACTGTAATTATCATCAAATAGTGTTTTAGGTATATCAATAACACTCACGCCATTAAAATTACCGACCAGACGAATATCAATAAATATAAAATGACTTGCTGCGATAATCATTATCAATGCACATATGGCGTAGATCATCGCTTTAAACTTCATATCTGCATTATTTTTAGCTAAGGTTGTATTACAACGAGGACATACCGCCTTATGTTTCAAAAGAATATCAGATAGCTCTACAACCAAATCGCAATTTGGGCACAATTCATATTCATTACATTGTTTATCAATGGTCATTATTTCCCTTTATGTAAGCGCTAATGAGATATGTAAAAAAAGTTAAGTTTAGCATAACATTTAAGTCTAAAGCTTTAAACAATTTGATCGACAAAAAATCGACTTCAATAAGATTAACTTAATCCGCATATGACTTATTAATCGCATTAAACTCACAGTAATAAATACCATTTTGCAGGAAAAACGAGCAAATAATATCCAATTTTTACCTTATTTACTTTCTATTTTTTCAATTATTTTTTTTGATAAACAAATTCATTGGTTTTTATTTGTCTCAATGTATTGCTGGCTAACACTTATCTCGAATTGAACTAAACTATCTCTATTTTTAGTCCCTCACTTAAGTCTAAATTAGCGCATGAATTTAGTCGACATCATGAAAAAAAACATTTTATTATGTATCAGTTATTATCTATTTTATTTAAAGCAAAAAAAACTTGATACTGTATAACAATACAGTATAATACCACCCAATATGCTAACTCAGTGGAATTTTATTATATGAACGAAAACAAACAACGTGCACTTTCAGCAGCATTAAGTCAAATCGAAAAACAATTTGGTAAAGGTTCTATTATGCGTTTAGGGGATACCCAAACGTTAGATGTTGATGCCGTCTCAACTGGTTCTTTAGGACTTGATATTGCATTAGGCATTGGTGGCTTACCAATGGGGCGAATAGTTGAAATTTTTGGACCAGAATCATCAGGTAAAACCACATTAACATTATCGGTTATTGCACAGGCTCAAAAAGAAGGTAAAACTTGCGCATTTATTGATGCAGAACACGCCTTAGATCCAATTTATGCAGCTAAATTAGGTGTACAAGTTGATGACTTATTAGTTTCACAACCCGACACCGGTGAACAAGCACTTGAAATTTGTGATGCATTAGTTCGTTCTGGCGCAGTTGATGTGATCATTGTCGACTCGGTAGCAGCATTAACACCTAAAGCTGAAATTGAAGGTGAAATGGGTGATTCGCATATGGGGTTACAAGCTCGTTTGATGTCACAAGCCCTGCGAAAACTTACTGCAAATATTAAAAATGCGAATTGTTTAGTCGTATTTATTAACCAAATTCGGATGAAAATTGGTGTGATGTTTGGTAACCCAGAAACCACAACTGGTGGTAATGCACTTAAATTCTATGCATCTGTTCGTTTAGATATCCGTCGTACTGGTGCAGTAAAAGAAGGCGAAGATGTGATTGGTAGTGACACACGAGTTAAAGTTGTTAAAAATAAAGTCGCAGCGCCATTTAGACAAGCTGAATTTCAAATACTATATGGCTGTGGTATTTCTAAAGATGGTGAATTAATTGATTTAGGTGTCAAACATAAATTAGTTGATAAAGCGGGGGCATGGTATAGCTATAACGGCGAAAAAGTGGGTCAAGGAAAAGCGAATTCAATTAAATTTTTACAAGAGCATCCCGAAATTGCCAATGAACTTGAAACTAAATTACGAGAACTATTATTAAATAGTCCTGCGGTTTTTTCTGATGAAGACGCATCACCAGAAGATGAAAGTTTTGAGTAATGAGCAAAAAACTCAATAAATCTATCTTAAATAAAGCTGTGCAATTACTTGCACAGCGTGACCATTCATCCTATAAATTAAATCAAAAACTAACACTATTTTTTGCCAAAAAAATCAAAAGTTCGGACGAAGAGTATCACGAACAATACCATCAACTTAGCTCAGAAATTAATGATGTTATTGAGTATTGTATTGAGCAAAATTGGATGAATGATGCCCAATATATTGAAAAATATATTACTATGCGAGCTAACAAAGGATATGGTAAATACCGAATTGCATTAGAACTTAAGCAACGAGGTTTACCAACCGACTTAAGCCGTGAAATTCTGAATAATTCAGATATAAATTGGTCTGAAATTGCTCACCAACAATTAATTAAAAAATTTAAACAAATTGATCCCAAAAATAAACCTTTGTGGTACAAAAACATACAATTCTTAACAACCCGAGGTTATACACAAGATGATGTAAAAAATGTGTACAGTTTGTTGACTTAAACTGGTAAAATATCTAAAATGTATTCAATCGAAGTTTGAACGATACCCTTTACGAATAAAGCTCACTAGGTCATTTTATTTTTTCCTTATTTACTTGTAATATTAGCTAGATTCACTGCAGTATAAAGAACATCTACTATTCAACTTTAGTTGTAACGGGTATATTACTATATTTAAATATCTATCATTTTTATATGGAAGCCTAAATGAAAAGCACTGCAGAAATTCGTCAAAATTTTCTTGACTTTTTCAATAGCAAAGGACACGAAATTGTAGCAAGTAGTTCCCTTGTTCCACATAATGATCCAACATTACTATTCACTAATGCTGGAATGAATCAATTTAAAGATGTATTTCTTGGTATAGATAAACGTCCTTATAGTCGAGCAACAACAGCACAACGTTGCGTACGCGCTGGCGGTAAACATAACGATCTTGATAATGTTGGCTACACAGCTAGACATCATACTTTCTTTGAAATGCTAGGTAATTTTAGTTTTGGTGATTACTTCAAACGTGATGCAATTCATTTTGCATGGGAATTATTAACCAGTAAAGAATGGTTTAATCTTCCAAAAGATAAGCTTACTGTGACTGTTTATGAAACAGATGACGAAGCTTATGCTATTTGGGAAAAAGATATCGGTATTCCAAAAGAACGTATTATACGAATTGGCGATAATAAAGGTGCACCTTATGCATCTGATAACTTTTGGCAAATGGGTGATACCGGCCCTTGTGGACCGTGTACCGAAATTTTTTATGATCATGGTGATCATTTATGGGGTGGACCGCCAGGTAGCCCTGAAGAAGATGGTGACCGTTTCATTGAAATTTGGAACATCGTCTTTATGCAGTTTAATCGCCATGCCGACGGTACCATGGAGCCTTTACCTAAACCTTCTGTTGATACAGGTATGGGACTTGAACGTATTGCTGCCGTACTGCAACATGTTAACTCTAATTACGATATTGACTTATTTAAACAGTTAATTAAAGATGCAGCTGAAATTATTCAAACTAAAGATTTAGAAAATAAATCTTTGCGAGTTATTGCCGATCATATTCGATCTTGTGCGTTTTTAATTTCAGATGGTGTGATGCCTTCCAATGAAGGTCGTGGCTATGTATTACGTCGAATCATCCGACGAGCAGTACGACATGGTCATATGCTTGGCGCAAAAGGAATATTCTTCTATAAACTGGTAAAACCATTAATTAACGTAATGGAAAATGCCGCAGTAGAATTAAATAATAATCGTGAACATGTTGAAAATACCCTGAGACTAGAAGAAGAACAATTCTTAAAAACATTAGAACGTGGTTTATTCTTACTTGATCAAGAATTAGCAAAAATTACAGGTCATGTTTTACCGGGTGATATTGCCTTTAAGCTTTATGATACTTACGGTTTCCCATTAGACTTAACGGCTGATGTCTGCCGTGAAAAAAATATCACGATTGATGAAGTCGGTTTTAATAACTGTATGGAAGAGCAACGAAAACGCGCGCGTGAATCAAGTTCATTTAGTGTTGATTATAGCAATGTGATTAAACTTGATGAGGTAACTGAATTTTTAGGTTATCAAGCAACAGAATCTTCCGCAAAAGTTATAGCGATTTTTAAAAATGGCCAAAAAGTTGACAGTATTCATGCCGGTGAAGACGCTATTGTGATATTAGATAAAACCCCTTTCTATGGTGAGTCTGGTGGTCAAATTGGCGATAAAGGTGTCTTAACCAATGCTAACCTTGAATACACCGTTTTTGATAGTCAGAAATATGGTAAAAGTATTGGTCATTTAGGGCAGATCGTAAAAGGATCCCTAAAAGTTGGTGATAATGTTACTGCAGCGATTGATGTTGAGCTACGTGAACGCATTCGTCGTAATCATTCTGCTACACATTTATTGCAAGCTGCACTGCAACAAATTTTAGGCAATCATGTCCATCAAAAAGGTTCATTAGTCAATGATAGCTATCTGCGTTTTGACTTTTCACATAATCAAGCCATAACAGCAGAGCAAATAACTGAAATTGAAAATCTGGTGAATCAACAAATACGTCGTAACTTACCTGTCGATATTGAGTTAATGCCAATAGATGAAGCTAAAAATAGAGGCGCTATGGCATTATTTGGTGAGAAATACGAAGACATTGTTAGAGTGCTAACAATGGGAGATTTTTCGATTGAATTGTGCGGAGGTACGCATGTTGATCGAACTGGTGATATAGGTCTATTTAAAATTACCTCAGAATCCAGCATTGCTTCTGGTGTTCGTCGTATTGAAGCTACAACAGGGCAAAATGCAATGGAGTACATACACCATGAATCCAATTTGTTAACGCAAATTGAACAATTGGTAAAAAGCGACAAATCTACAGTTTTAGTTCGTATTGAGCAATTGCTTGAACAAACTAAACAGTTAGAGAAAACCATAGAGCAATTAAATGCACAAAAAGCTAGCCAACAAAGTGCACAACTGCTCAATCAATGTGAAAACATTGGTAATAAAAATTTGCTAATCGCTAAACTTGATAATGTCGAAGCGAAACAATTACGCACAATGATTGATGATCTTAAAAATCAATTGAAGTCTGGAGTAATTGTTCTTGCTGCTGTTAATGGTGACAAAATTAATTTAGCTGCTGGTGTAACAAATGATTTAATTAATATTGTTAAAGCTGGCGAATTAGTATCTCAATTAGCATTAATGGTAGGTGGTAAAGGTGGTGGGCGGCCTGATTTCGCCCAAGCAGGTGGAATGGATCTTTCAGCGTTACCAGGAGCGTTATCTTCTGTGAAAAAGGAAATCAGTAATAAATTACAAGCTAGTTAGTGAGATAGATTCGATTGACTTAAAACAAGCCAACAGAGTTTGTCTTTTAAATCCATTATTGTGTTTATTGATGGACTAACGAAGCTACTTTTTATAACAGTTTGGATATATAAATAACTGAGAGTAGGAGATCGAATGTTAATTTTAACTCGGAGAGTAGGTGAAACACTAATTATTGGTGACGATGTTGTTATTACCATTTTGGGCGTGAAAGGCAATCAGGTCAGAATTGGTATTAATGCACCTAAAGAAGTTTCTATTCATCGTGAAGAAATCTATAACAGAATCCATCAAGCACAAAACAAGGCTGATGAGGTTTCTGAGCCTAAAGAATAGCAATATTTTGGGCACGAATTAAACAACTAGAACGCGTAAGCAAAAAAATGTTTGACTTATTTTTTGTAAACCGTAATATGTGCGCCACACATAATGATTTTGTTGTTCAGATAAAATCATGGTTGTTTTGGTGAGATGGCCGAGAGGCTGAAGGCGCTCCCCTGCTAAGGGAGTATGCGGTCAAAAGCTGCATCGAGGGTTCGAATCCCTCTCTCACCGCCATTTTTAAAAATTTAAAATATGCATCCGTAGCTCAGCTGGATAGAGTACCCGGCTACGAACCGGGCGGTCAGGGGTTCGAATCCCTTCGGATGCACCATTTTAACAAAATTCAAAATATGCATCCGTAGCTCAGCTGGATAGAGTACCCGGCTACGAACCGGGCGGTCAGGGGTTCGAATCCCTTCGGAT
>NZ_JBIDFK010000002.1:0-18923 GCF_046635725.1 Gilliamella sp. CG22 | reverse complement strand
TGCACCATTTTTACGAACTTACAAGCATCCGTAGCTCAGCTGGATAGAGCACTCGGCTTCGAACCGAGCGGTCAGGGGTTCGAATCCCTTCGGGTGCGCCATTTAAGCATCCCAAAAGATTCTTCGATTTATGCTAATCAATCAAAGGTTATAATGTGTAAAACCACCTAAAAAATTATTCTATACGCATATATTAATCATCTGCTCTGCTCTACACTTTAGCATGTTTACCAATACCCCAAAAATGCTTATATAAAACGCTCTACAACGCTTTTTATGTTTCTCAGGCCTCTAATGTCATCTATTCCTACCCAAGCCCTAAAAAGTGTTTTAAGCAAGATTAGAAGTCAAAGTGCACATTCTAAGTTAATACTAAAATGAAAAATGAACACCATAATAAAAGCGTTATGATTCCACAAATTATCCCTGTTGTTGCAAAACCAAAACCTCTTTTATTATTATTTTTTATATCACTCATAGCAACAGCACTCAATACTATAGCGACAATAGCGACGACAATACTTAAAATATTGATGACCAAAATAGAAACCAGTGATGAAATTCCGCAACTCATCCCCGCTATAGCTAAACCACTTGTTGCTTTATATTGTTGTTGATCCATTTATCTTTTGCCCCTTGATACTTTTGAAAAATAAAATAAATAGCAGTTAAGTATAAGATTATCGTTTTAGCAGATCAATATAAGATATATTTCACTTTATCAATCATAAATCACCGCTATTCAAATTATTTTCGTGATAGATGCGAATAAGATCGATATCAGTAGCAATTGACATATAACAATAACTAAATGATTTAGATAATGATTTAATACTGTATAAAAATAGGAAAATAGATTTAAAACCAATATGAAACATCGGGATGATAAAATTTACCAAAAAATGATTGTTAATAACTTGTATTTGTTTTTCTTTTATGAATAATAGTCGAGATAAAATATTCAGCAGTATAAGCAAGAAAAATAAATGATAAAATAATTGCTTTTATCCAATTGAACTACATTGATTGACGAATATCAGTTAGATTTCTTCGGGTATACCACTCTGGTTGAATCCCGATATAAATCGAGTATACTAAGCTCAAACTTTAAATATTTATAATCAGTCTGCTTTTTTATTTTAAATATGGTCGTCGCTATATTAAAATAACCATTAAAGTAGATAGATATCTTTAATTAATCATAATGGACTTTTTTTATGTTGGACCCGAATTTACTCCGAAATGAATTGGATCTTGTCGCTACTAAATTAGCGCGCCGTGGATTTAAATTAGATGTTGATAGTATTCGTCAACTTGAAGAAAAACGTAAAGTACTACAAGTTGAAACCGAAAGCTTACAGGCAGAGCGTAATGCACGTTCTAAAGCTATTGGTGAAGCTAAAGCTCGTGGTGAAGATATCACGTCCGTACGTGAAGAAGTCAATAAGCTTGGTGAAAGACTCAACAGCGCTAAAGCTGAGCTAGAAATCTTACTGAATCAAATTAAAGATATTGCTTCAAATATTCCAAATATACCGGATGATTCTGTACCTGACGGTAAAGACGAAAATGATAATGTTGAAATATCGCGTTTTGGTACGCCAAGAACATTTGATTTTCCAGTACAAGATCATGTTGCTTTAGGTGAACGTTTTGGTGGGCTTGACTTTGCTGCGGGTGTAAAACTCACTGGGGCTCGATTTGTGGTGATGAAATCTCAAATTGCGCGTTTACACCGTGCTATCGCTCAATTCATGTTAGACCTTCATACCGAGCAGCATGGCTATGCTGAAATTTACGTACCTTATTTAGTTAATAAGGCCACTTTATTTGGAACAGGTCAATTACCAAAATTTGCAGGTGACCTATTTCACACAAAACCGCTCGATGAAGAAGCAGAAAGCAGTAATTATGCATTAATCCCAACCGCTGAAGTTCCGGTAACAAACTTAGTGCGTGATGAAATTTTAGATGAAAGTGAGCTTCCATTAAAAATGACCGCTCATACACCTTGTTTCCGTTCTGAAGCAGGATCTTATGGTAAAGACACACGTGGTTTAATTCGTATGCACCAATTTGATAAAGTTGAGTTAGTGCAAATAGTGAAACCAGAAGAATCCATGCAAGCGTTAGAAGAGCTTACTGCTCATGCTGAAAAAGTGTTGCAGCTATTAGAACTGCCTTATCGAAAAATTGTGCTATGTACCGGTGATATGGGCTTTGGTTCTTGTAAGACCTATGATCTTGAAGTTTGGGTTCCTGCTCAAAACACTTATCGAGAAATCTCTTCTTGCTCTAATATGTGGGATTTCCAAGCACGTCGTATGCAAGCTCGTTATCGTAGCAAGGCAGACAATAAAACTTATTTAGTCCATACTTTAAATGGTTCTGGATTAGCGGTAGGGCGTACATTGGTTGCCATTATGGAAAACTATCAGCAAGCTGATGGAAGCATTAAAGTTCCATCCGTTTTAGTCCCATACATGAATGGTGTCGAAGTAATAGGCTAAAAAACGTTTATTAACCCTATAATAGCGCTATTCATTAGCGCTATTTTTTTATTAATTAAGGTGAAATCATGATAAAAGGTGTTGTCCTGTCAATACTCGCATCATGCCTTTTTGGCTTACTTTATTATTATCCCGTGTTATTGCATCCCTTGTCAGTTATTGATATCTTTTGCTGGCGATTGTTGACTTCTTTTCCTGCGATTGTGATTCTAATTTTAATTGAAAAACAGTGGTCTGCCATTCATCTACTTTTTGTCCGTATAAAAACACATCCCCTTCTCTTAATTGGGTTATTGTGCTCATCACTATTATTGACAGTCCAGATGATGATCTTTATCTGGGCGCCTATCAACGGACATGGCTTGTCAGCTTCTTTAGGCTATTTTCTACTACCGTTAACCATGGTTATTTCAGGACAGCTGTTTTATCAAGAAAAACTCAGTTTTTTACAAAAAATAGCAGTGGGGCTTGCGGCATTAGGGGTCGCTATTGAAATTGTCAATACAGGCGCATTTTCGTGGGAAACAGCCGTCATCGCCCTAGGATACCCCGTTTATTTTATGATACGCCGAAAATTACAAATAGAGGGCATTGCAGGCACATTTTCGGACTTCTTCTTTATTTTTATTGGGTGTTTGATCTATTTTATTCTTAACTACAGTTGGGATGAGATTATTCATGACATTACCCATTTTCCTATTTTTATCCCTATGCTAGGAATCATTACCGCTATTGCTTTTGCAATGTATTTTGTTGCAAGACGATTACTACCGATGGGATTATTCGGATTACTTGGATATGTAGAACCTGTTCTGCTTTCTATGGTATCGGTAATATTTTTGCATGAATCTGTATCGTCAGAGCATATCATCTCATATGGGCTTATTTGGTTGTCTGTCTGCGTATTAGCATTAGAAGGGAGTATATTTGTTTTACGAGCGATAAAACGTAAAAGAATTCGGTAAATAACATTCGATAAATAACAAAAAAGCACATTTTAATGTGCTTTTATTTGATATAGTGAAATTTATTTACTAAACGTGACCGGCTGACCATAACTTTCAATAATCGCTTGGATTCTGTCTAAGGTTTCTCTTGGAGGTGCCTCAACGCCTTCCAATTGATATTTATCCCCTATCGTATCCCACTTATAAGCCCCCATTTTATGATAAGGCAATAATTCAACACGCTCAATATTGTCCATTCCTTGAATAAATTGACCTAGTAGATGCGCAGAATTATCATCATCCGTCCAGCCTGGCACAACGACATAGCGGATCCATGTTTTTTTATTAATTTTTTGAAGATATTTAGCAAACTCAAGTACCCGTTTATTCGAAACACCGACCAGTTTTTGATGTATTTCATCATTCATCTGTTTTAAATCAAGCATCACTAAATCCGTTACTTCCATTAACGCATCAACAGTCTGATCAAGTTGTCTGGCATAACCGTTGGTATCCAGACAGGTGCTTATACCCTCTTCATGACAAGCCTTAAACCATTCTGTAATAAATTCAGATTGCAACGTTGCTTCACCACCCGATGCGGTGACGCCGCCCCCATTAGGCATGATAAAACTTTTGTAAGAAACAATTTCTTTCATTAGTTCATCAACCGTGACCTCTCGTCCTGCTTTCAAATCCCAAGTATCACGATTATGACAGTATAAACAGCGCATTAAGCAACCTTGAAAAAAAACAATGAAGCGAATTCCTGGCCCATCAACAGTACCAAAAGATTCGAAAGAATGAATACGACCTTTAATCGGTTGTTTTGTTGTCATAATGATATTGTTATTTTGTTCCATAAATTTTCTCTAATCGTTGCTCACATTGCTTATACGTTATTTTAACTCAGATACGGTTTAGCTTTCACCAATTACACTAATCAGAAACGCTTTTTAATTTAGGTAATTATATAGGTTAAAAATGAATGATATCAACACAACTACTCTTTTACGAATAATGAATATGAATTTAGTCAATATTATAAAAAAATAGCGCCCTTTTTGGACGCTATTTTGTCGTAATTTAAAATCAACTAAATTACATAGATTGTGTAAAAGTACGTGTAATGACGTCTTTTTGTTGTTCTTTAGTTAATGAGTTGAAACGCACTGCATATCCAGAAACACGAATGGTTAATTGTGGATATTTTTCAGGATGTTCCATCGCATCTAATAATGTTTCACGATTCAATACGTTAACATTTAAGTGCTGACCACCTTCAACTGATGCTTCGTGGTGGAAGTAACCATCCATTAAACCAGCTAAGTTACGTTTACGTGCATTATCATCTTTACCTAATGCATTTGGTACGATAGAGAAAGTATAAGAAATACCGTCTTTAGCGTAAGCAAATGGCAATTTAGCAACAGATGTTAATGAAGCAACCGCACCTTTTTGGTCACGTCCGTGCATTGGGTTAGCACCTGGTCCAAATGGCGCACCGGCACGACGACCGTCTGGCGTATTACCTGTTTTCTTACCATATACAACGTTTGAAGTAATGGTTAATACAGATTGTGTAGGAATTGCATTACGATAAGTTTTAAGTTTTTGAATTTTCTTCATGAAACGTTCAACTAAATCTACAGCGATATCATCTACACGTGGATCATTGTTACCGAATTGTGGATATTCACCTTCGATTTCAAAATCTACCGCAAGACCGTCTTCATCACGAATGGTTTTTACTTTTGCATATTTAATTGCAGATAATGAGTCAGCAGCAACAGAAAGACCAGCAATACCACATGCCATAGTACGAATAATATCACGATCGTGAAGAGCCATTAATGATGCTTCATAGCTGTATTTATCGTGCATATAGTGAATTGCGTTTAGTGCTGTCACATATTGTTTTGCTAACCAATCCATAAAGTGATCTAAACGAGCAAAGACTTTGTCGAAATCAAGATATTCATCAGTGATTGGATCTTCTTTCGGGCCAACTTGCATTTTTAATTTCTCATCCACACCACCATTGATTGCGTATAGAAGAGTTTTAGCAAGGTTTGCACGCGCACCAAAGAATTGCATTTGTTTACCAACAATCATTGGGCTTACACAACATGCGATTGCATAATCGTCGTTGTTAAAGTCTGGACGCATTAAATCATCATTTTCATATTGTAAAGATGACGTATCAATCGATACTTTTGATGCGAACTCTTTGAATCCACTTGGTAACTGTTCAGACCAAAGAATAGTCATATTTGGTTCTGGTGATGGACCCATGGTATATAAAGTGTTTAAGAAACGGAAAGAAGTCTTAGTAACTAATGTACGACCATCAACACCCATACCAGCGATAGATTCTGTTGCCCAAATAGGGTCACCAGAGAATAATTCATCATATTCTGGAGTACGTAAGAAACGAACCATACGTAATTTCATTACGAAGTGGTCAACAATTTCTTGAGCGTCTTTTTCAGTAATTAATCCAGCTTCAAGATCACGTTGGAAATAAATATCAAAGAATGTTGAAGTACGGCCTAAAGACATAGCGGCACCGTTTTGAGATTTAACCGCAGCTAAATAACCGAAGTAAGTCCATTGAACAGCTTCTTGTGCCGTTTTCGCTGGTCCAGAAATGTCGTAACCATATTTAGCAGCCATTTCTTTAATTTGACCAAGCGCACGATGTTGTTCAGCGATTTCTTCACGACGTTGCATTGTCATGGCTAAATCAACACCATTTTCAAAATCCGCTTGTAATGAATTGAATTGTGCAAATTTGTCTTGCATCAAATAGTCGATACCGTAAAGTGCTACACGACGGTAATCCCCAATGATACGACCACGTCCATACGCATCAGGAAGACCAGTGATAACACCTGATTTACGACAACGAAGAATATCTGGTGTATAGATATCGAAAACACCTTGGTTATGGGTTTTACGATAATCAGTAAAGATTTTTTTGACTAAAGGATCAAGTGTTCTGTTGTATGCTTTACAAGAGTTCTCGATCATTTTGATACCACCAAACGGGATAATCGCACGTTTTAATGGTTTCTCAGTTTGTAGGCCAACAATTTTTTCTAAATCTTTTTCAATGTAACCTGCATCATGAGCAGTAATTGTCGAAATAACACTTGTATCAAAATCTACAGGGGCATGGGTAGCATTTTCAATTTTGATGCCTTCCATAACTTTATCCCATAATTTAGTTGTCGCATCAGTTGCGCCAGCTAAAAAAGACTCATCACCCTCATATGGTGTGTAGTTTTTTTGAATGAAGTCGCGGACATTGACATTATTTTGCCAATCACCATCTTTAAATCCTTTCCAAGCGACCGCTTGTACTTCGTTTAAATTACTCATAGTTTTTCACCTCAGGTTTACTAAAATTTCTATCTACTCTTTTGTATATAAGGGTAAATATCATAAAAATCAATGTGGCTTGCGTAAATATAATGCCCAATAAGGCAGCGCAACGGCTAAACCACCTAAAATATTCCCGATTGTTACAGGAATCAAATTCTTTAACACAAAATGCTCAACGGTTAATTCTTTGAATGCATCCGGTGATACACCTATTGCATGCCAAAATTCCGGAGAAGCAAAATTGTTGATCACAATTCCCATTGGGATCATGAACATATTAGCAATGCTATGCTCAAAACCACTTGCCACAAACATTGCTACCGGTAAAATCATGATTAGCATTTTATCTAATAAACTACGACCAGCGTAACTCATCCAAGCCGCCAAGCACACCATTAGATTGGCTAATAAACCAAGAAAAACAGCTTCAATAAAAGTATGATGCAATTTATGATCTGCAGTTTGCAGAACATTTAGTCCCCACATCCCATTGGCTACCATATATTGACCTGAGAACCATATCACGCCAACAAACAGTATAGCACCGATAAAATTACCAATATAGACTAAAATCCAATTGCGAATCATTCTAAACCAACTGACTTTATGCGTCATTTTCGGCAAAATTGTTAAAACTGTTGAAGTAAAAAGATCTGCTCCACAGCAAACAACGAGCATAAGTCCTAATGAGAAACAAATACCACCGACTAACTTAGCAAGTCCAAACGCAACGGTAGATGTACCTGTTGTCACAGTAATATAAAATACAAAAGCAATTGAGATAAATACACCTGCAATAATGGCAGATAAAATCGTACTACTTGGGTGCTTATTTACTTTATAATTACCGACCTCTTCAGCAATTTGGGTCATTTGTGCGGGGGAAAGAGAATCCACAAGCTTATCATTACTCAATGTTAACATCCTCAAAAAACTAGGGTTTTATGAGGCGGATAGTATACTCTTAATTTATGTCAAATCATCAATTTTTTAGTTAAAAAAATTTAAAAAATTATAACTCATTATTTTTATTTTATTTTTTTACATTTATTAACATAAATAATAACATTCTGTTTTGATTTAAAAAGTGTTTAACAGTTTTAATAAGCTTTTAAAACAGACAGTTAACTATTTCATAGCAATTATAAACGATTTTTTTGCATTGCTGTTGACTGAAGAAATTCCGATTAAATAAAAAAATTTTCCATCCTTTTTCTGATATATCGAAAAAGGAGGAAAATAAAATAGAACAAGTCTTAAATAAATATGTAAATGTAACTTCACGTTACAATTTGGATATCCTTATCCAAATTTTGCCCGTAATCCAATTGTTATGGATTACTTACCTCTGAAACTAAGAAGTCAACTTTGCTAGGTAACCCCGGTGATACTCGAATCACTTTAGGATTACGCCCAATCACTTCATAGCCTTTTGGTAATGTTCTGGTATCCAATTTAATCACAAAATTGGCTCCTCTTTCCCAACGACCACCCGATACACCGACTAGGTGATAACGACCAATTGCATCGGTTGTAATGATTTCACCCCGAGCCGTAACCAATTTGATCCCACCCAATCCTTCTTCACCTTCATCTTGAATACCGTTACCATTTTTATCGACATACACTTTTCCGAAAATAAGCGCATCATCAAATAATGGATCAGCCGTAACCGTTACGGTTGCATGAGATATATTGGAGACTACTCGTCCAGTTAATGAGTTTATCGCTTTCGCTGTATTGGTATATTCACCTTGAGTCACCCCCGAACCGACCACCAGCATATAAGTAAGCGTTATTTCATCGTTAGATTTCAATTTGATGACCTGAGAGGTGACCGTTCTTCCGCCACTAGGATCAGCAACTTTTTTACCATCAAGACGCGTTGAACCTTTAACAAACTTAAAGCCTGCCGGTAAGATATCTTGTATCTTGATAGCTGAAGCACGCGGACTATTATTGATAATTCTAATTGAGTAAGGCACGATATCACCTACAACGACATTATCTTTCTGTGCCATTTTAATTATCGTGACATCCTCATCCGAATTACGATACCCCAATAGCATTTCATTCGCTAACCGTGTCAAAGTTGTTGACATATCTTTTAACATGACAGGCACAGTGTGAGCACCACCCACACCATTGAATGTTACCGAAGCAGGTGGATTAGCTAAATTAATTAAGTCATGTTCAATTACTTTACCGTTATTGTCTGCGTATTGATCAAATGACGGTATCAAATCAAATAAAGGATTACCACGACCAACATTGACACTACCATCGTTATACTCGCCATACAGGACTCTAACAAAGTATCGTGCTGTACCATTATTATTGGTATCAATAATGAGGTTACGGAAACTAAATTTACCATTTTCACCACTTATTGACTTAACCGGTTGACCATTTTTATCTAAGATGTGTTGTTTATCACTATCTAATAAGTAAACATTCACACCTTTTAAGCCATTATAATTAGCAGCACCTTTTAACCCTCCGCCCTGATTATCATCAAGAATTCTTCCTTCAATGAATCCTCCATTGATATAACCAAAGTTTTGATCGATTAAACTACCTGAAATATCTAATGTTGCCACGTTTTCTGTTTCAGGGGTATTTACGGTGCCATTACGATCGTGATGCGCATCATCCGGATCAAAGCTTGCTCTTAAAGTCGTCGGTATACCTGTAACTTCAATTTTCCATTTACCCGGAATAATGTTATTAATTTCATAATCAACATCACTTGCTGCTAATGTGTGTGTAAAGTGGATAGCAGGATTGTTTACATTCTCGAATAGTAATGTGACCGGCGCATTAACTGAACTATCAATTGAAGGATTGTACTCTCCATCATCATTGTTATCTAAGAACACTTTACCTTTAATACCACTTATCCCACTCCAAGCAAAAATCACTCCTTGAGCATGATCGGTTGCACTCGCAAACTGGTAAATTTCCTCCATTTCGTTATCAGTCTTATTCGTTGTTGCAGCAATATTACTATCTGTTAGTAAGAAACTACTTATATAGTTAGAATTTTGAATAGAGACTTTAACTTTGTAGTTAACACCTGAAACTAGGTTTTCAAACTTATATTGACCAAGATCATCAATATTTGTGCCTGTACTTATTGCCTCAACACTATCAACCAAATCATTTTCGACAAATAATTCAACGGCATAATGCGGGAATAGTGAATCAATACCAATATCTTGAGCTGTTATTGCGTTACCATCATTGGTATCGATATCAATCACAACTTGACCACTAATGCTTGCTTGACCTTTTAGACCGAAATCAACATTGGTGACTAATGGAGAAGATGCCGCATTCATATCTAGTTTTGTTCCATTTGGAACATCAGTAGCAGGCATACCTTGTGGTTTAACCACATAGCTATAACTATAGCCTGAACCTGCTACTGGTTGAACAGTAATAATCCATTCACCCTCTGCAATATTATTGATCTCATATTGACCGTTAGCATCACTCACAGCGGTTAGAAGAATATTAGGATTATTCGCATCCCTTGCTTCAACGGTAACACCCGCTAAAGTAGTATGATATGTCTGATGTATACCTTTTCCTGAGTAATCTTTATAAATTTTGCCTTTTAACGCTTTTTGACTCTTATAACCATAATCAATATTGTCAACTTGTTGATTAACACCCGCTACCACTAACATATCATGATTACTTGCATTTCCACCATTAACCATGGCTGGACTGAAACTGATTTGATATCCAGACTGCAATAAGGTGCTATCATCAACGCTCACTTCATATTGATTATATGCCGTTAGATTATCAAACTGGTAATGACCATTGCTATCCGTTGTCGTTCTGATTTCAGGCGCACCACTTAAGCCATTACTTTTGAGGGTAACAGGAATACCATTTAAAGGTCTATCAATAGCTGCCGCATGGTAATTCAAACTAGCATTATCATTGATATCCATATCGACAACCACTCGCCCGGCAATTTTAGCACTACCCTTCAAGCCATAGTCGATAGTTTTACCTGCGGTATCTGTGGCAGAAATGGTTAGTTTCAACTCGCCAGGATTGACCTGATCAATGGATGAATAATTAACAGCATAATTGACGTAACTATAATTCCAATCTTGAGGATAGCCTGTAATTTTAACAATCCATACACCCGATGTTAGATTGTTTATTGCATAACTACCATCGGCAAGTGATACGCTCGAAACTTTTGCGTTATTACTTTGATTGATGGCGCTCACCTCAACCCCAGATAATGTAGGATAATTAGCATTATGAACAGCATTACCCATAATATCTTGATAGATATGACCACTGATACCTATATTACCTTTATAACCAAAATCATTACTGATTTTCTGGTCGTTGTCCGCTGAAACAACTACAGGGGCAATATCGAATGCGTTATTCGTCGATGCCTTACCTGTCGGACTAAAGCTAATGACATAACCACTTAAAGCGTTTGCAGGATCCGTCACTCGAATTCGATAATTACCACTCGATAAACCATTAAATTCAAAATAACCATTACTGCCAGTGTTCGTTTGTTTATAGATAACAGTATCATTAGTTGGATCAATTAGGTTTATGGTTAAATTAGCAATACCGGTATCACCTTGTGACAATTGTTCATCGACATCGTTGTCCAGAACAACCATACCTGTAATTATGCTTTGACCTTTCATACCTAGATCAAGTTTGATATCTCGACCGGTATTTGAATCAACCTGATAACTAACACTATTAGTGTTGCTCCCACTTGGAGTTACTGATTTTTCAACAAAATAGCTATAAACTAAACTTGAACGTGTTGGATGTGAAACCGAAACTGTCCATTTGCCTTCAGTAATGTTAGTAAACGAAAACTGACCATCGCTACCAACTGTTTGGCTTTCTGTCACTTTTTTGTTATTCCATTCACCTTCAATTTTTACAACAGCACCCTCTAATTTTGTATGGAATGTTTGATAAGAACCATTTCCGCTTGCGTCCAAATAAACTGTTCCTGATAAGTTGCGTTTAATTTGATAACCGAAAGCACGTTTTTCTGGATTAAGTTCATACCGACTGTCATTCGGACCATTAATATCAAACGTTGCTATCGCCGATGGCGTTGCTGGATTTCCGGGACTAAAGACAAGTTTATAATCATTATGATTTACTGTGCTTGTAATTTCATAATTATGTTGACTTAATCCTTCTATTTCAAAAGCACCAGTAGATGGGTCAACCGATATATCTTTAGGTGTGAAGCCCGATTTATTGTTTGCTGAATTTAAGGTTATTACTGGGGTTATTGGTGTAGATAACTGACCAAATGCCATATCGTTTTGACTATATTGATCATCATTATCTCGGTCAATAACCACATAACCTGTGATTTTACTGCTACCGCGATAACCGATATTGATATTGTCAATTGAAGGTTGATTGACAGTTAAGTTAATATCTAATGACAAACTATTATTCTGCCCAACAATCGTTCTGTTATTCATTGAAGTATAATTTAAAGCATAATTATTCCAATCTGCCACTGTTTGTGAGTTATCAGCAGAAAGAACCCATTGACCTGGTGACATATTTTCGAATTTAAAATTTCCTGAACTGTCAGTTATTACTGAAAATGTTGCTTGATTATTAGTCGCATTAGAATTTGGGCTTGGCACTTTTGTCAAATTAAGTTTGACCCCAGCAAAGCTGGTATCAACATCTGTTTTACTTTGACTATTATCCACATCAATCGTTACTTGTCCTGCGATAATACCGTCATAATTAAATCCAGTACTACTACTGAAATCATCATTAGTTAGCGGCATAAAATCAATGATATTTTTATTATTTGCTATCTCTGATGCAGGAATAAGTTTAGCGCCATTTGGTGTAATGACTTCTACTTGATAATAATAATTTATAGGTAGCTTTTCGAAAAGATATTGACCATTTTTCGATGGATTACCATTTAAAGAAATATTATCCGTCTCAATTGTTTTAAGCGTTTTATATTGATTTGAGCCTGGAACCTTGTAATTTAGATTCACCTTCACACCATTAGTAAGCTCATCAACCGTTTTGATTTTATTGTTATTGAAATCAATCCAGACATCACCACCAATTTTTTGCTTACCTAAAACAAGATAATGATTATCAAGTGATCCTTCTAAAGGTAATCCACTGACAGGAATAACGATATTTTGTGCTTGATTTCCTGATTTACTTTGTTTGAAATCATAGTCACTAAGCGAATTCATTATGATTTTAACAGAGTAATTAACACCCGTTCCGTATAATAGATTAGCAAAATGATAATGACCATTGTTGGTTTTTTGAGTCATCAATGGCTGTCCACTGGCATTTAATCCTGAATACAATTCAACAGTTGCCTGTACCGAGCCATCAAGTGGATGCGCAAATTGATTTGTATGATTCAAATCTTGGTTAGAATCGTTAAAATCGATATACACATTACCTTGAATTCCGTCATAGCTAGCCTGATTATAATAGAATATTTTACCGTCAATACCTCGATTATTGATAATGATATTTGATATGGTATCAATTGGTTGCACTGAGTTTTCGCTATTCCCAACAATAACATAATTTTGTGGGGCTAAAATAACACTGACTTTATAGTTACCATCTGGCAAATTATAAAAATGATATTCTCCATTGGCATCACTATACTGGCGAACCATTTCTTTATTCGTCGTAGCATCGTATAAACTGAGTAATACCCCACCTAATGGCTCACCTGTTGCAGCAGCAGGATCACCAATTAATGTTTTGCCCGAAATACCACTATTTGTTGCGGTAGTGCTAGTTATACCTGCCGATGGATTAGCATTTGTTTTCCCTGCTAATAAGAAGTATTTACCTTTCTGACTACCACCTTTAGTATTAAAAGATATCGGATTTAAAGTTTTGTTCGTATTGTTATCTGCATTCGCTATCACGCCATAACCGCTCGGCGGTTCAATTTCAACGGTATAAAGGCTAGCTTTCGAATCATCTTTACTTAAACTAAAACTATAATAGCCAATTTCATTGGTTTTAAGCGTACTAAATGGCGTACCTGTTGCGTCACTTCCTTTATATAAATTAATAGTTACAGTTGAAACAGGAACATCACCCGTTCTATTGAAACTGATATCGGGTTGGCCATTATTATTGATATCGATCATGACATAACCCGATATCGATGCATCCCCCTCTTTTTTATAAATGAAGTCTAAACCACCACCTGATAAAATTGGCGTCGATGCAGTGATTTGAACATCGTTCACGGTATCAGAAGGACTTTTCAATTCATAACGTTTATCTAAGCCTGTATCCGTTACTTTTATCGTGTAATTATCATTTAAAAGATGACTGAAACGATATTTACCATTATTGTCCGTTTTGGTATAAGAATATAATTTATTACTGCCTTTACGATAAATTTCGACACGTACACCAGTGATTGGCACGTCACCCTTAGACGCATCAAAACTACCATTATCATCATAATCGTAATAAAGCTGACCGCTAATTTCAGTATTATTATTGGCTCTAATTAACCAATATTGATTCGGTACACCTCTTGGTAATAAATAAACCTGCATATATTCCAAATTTGTTTTTATTTCATTTGGAAGATAAGTTTTTTCTGTTTTAGATGCGCTGCTATTACCAACTAATTTGAAAGCACTATGATCCAATCCATTTAATCGCAATAACATACTTGTCAGATATAAATTATTATACCGAGTTGAGTTTTGTTTATTATAAACAAATCGCCCATTTTGTTTTACTTTGTTATCAACAAAATCAGGATCTGCAAGGATAGAATCGATACTTTTCGTTCTATCATAGTAATTAGGATAAATTCTTGGTGAAAAGACCCCTTCTACAGATAAATCTGAAAGGTTATACCGTTGTAATTCATCTGATGTTAATAAAACCGATTGCTCATTTTTTTCAGTTGATCCGGTGATGTCTAAATAAATATTACCTGACAAGGCTTCAGTGAGCCCTGAAGGCGCTATCGTTGCTTGCATAAACCATTGATTATTATTATCCATATTTGCTAATGTGCCATCAGCTAATACTTCAAAATTTACTGTACCAGGAGGTGAAGAAGGATCCTTATCGGCAATATCTAAATATTTAGTTTTATCTGCTTGATGAACAATACGGTATTTGCCTTCTGGTAATGATTTAAGATTGATCGTTCGATAGTAATCACCAATAACACTCCATTTTTCATAATTACTTCCATTCCAGAAATAGAGATCAAAATATCCATCGCCTTTCTCAAGTGTTTGTTCACCTGCATAGTCCATATCGCCATTGAGATCATTAACCGGTGCTCCCGAAAATTGTCCTTTTCCTTGCATTAGAAAGTTTTTCGTCATCGGGACATCTAGTTGTTTAAATTGTACTTTATAACTTGGAGCTAACTCTTTAGCGGTATTTGTGACAGCCGTTGTACCTGAATAGATAGCTTTAACGATGTAAGTCACATCTCGATTAATACCATCTTGTTGCCCTTGAAAACTATATTCACCCTTAGCATTGGTTAGTTTTTTCCCAATAAAATTACTTCCATTTTCAGTACAATCATTGGTACCGTCATCTTCACAAAGTAAAACAATAGCATTCTTTAATGGTAAGTCATTAGCATTGTACATTTGCCCGGTTTGTATCTCACCATCACCTAACCATGTATCTAACAGTACTGAACCACGAAGAACATCTTCATTAATTTTCAATTTATACCAGATGTTAGTATCCCTGTTATATTTGTTACCACCACTCGCATTAACAACAATGCTTGATATCGTTTTTTTATTATCATTAGGATCGATACTTGAACCGCTATTCTGATCATTATTTTCGAAATCAACATCGCCAGCCTTGATATTACTGTCGCCACCATACTCCTGTTTAGCCGTAACACGATACTCTCCATTAGGCAAATTGGTGAAATTGTAATAACCCTTGTTATCTGTTGCAAATTCAGTGATAACTGTCCATTTTCCCGATACTTTACGCTCCAGAGTAACCCGATTTTGTTTAATTGGTGTATCTTGATTTGGATTATAAGTGCCTAAAGCCCCTCGATGGCTATTATTTAAATACACATATCCAGAAATCGTATTGGGTCTTTTTGGTGTAAAGTAGAGGGTATCTTCCCAAGTTCTATTTGGAGTGACATTAATCGAATATTCGCCATTATATGATTCGGGATAATCCAAATTATCCGTATCATATTCAACAACAGAATAATAAAATAAACCCGCATGATCGATAGGATAATTTTGTGAGCCTCTTACACCATAAAAACCCGGTTTTTGATAGCTGACTTCTAATTTATTACCTTGTAAATCGGTTGCTTGAGTCACACCATCTTCTTCAAAAAAGGCTATTTTAGTATAAGTACTGGCGGTAATTGCTTCAAGCCCATTAATTGTTGAACTCCAGCTCCAATTTCCATTGGCTGTTTTCAAATAATTGACGACTAATAAATTACCTAAATCTTTACGTATTGGTGAATACCAAAAGTTTTGGTTGGTTTTTCTCTCGTTAAGTTTGGGTACGATAATCTCTTTAGCAGCAATGTTAGCTTGTGTACCATTACTTAATGTGACTTTTCCTTTATGCGTACTTCTTGATTTAGAGGAGGTACTGGTTGACTTACCGTCTGTGTCATTGACAAAAACAGTATTATTTAAATTTATATTTGACTCTGTGACAACAACTTTATAATCTTTGTCTTTTACTAATCCGACAAATTGATAGGCGCCCAAATTACCGGTAAATTGATAAGCAATTTTTTCCCAATCGGTTCCATTATGTTGGTAAAGTTCGACAGTGGTATTAAGTCCTGTACTACCTTGAGCCGCAAGCGGAATATTATTGCCCGTTTTACCTGAATCCGGACCTGCTATAATATATTGCTGAGGTCCTAGTACAAACACATTTCCAGATATACTGGATAAAGATGTATCGTTAGGATCTAATTGAAACAAGAAATTAGGACCACTAGGCACCCCAGTTGAGTCAGGTATTGTTAATTGTGCTTTTGCCCTGTTTTTACTATCAGTAGTAAAAGGTGGAGAAGTGACATTTGTTACCTGAATATCATAAGTTGCAACAGCGAGATCACTAAAGCTGTATTTACCATCACCACCTGTAATAACGGTATCGGTTCCCATTACTTTGGTTGTTGTACCGGAATAATACAACTCGACCCTCATATTTTGTAGACCAGTATCAATATCTGCTTCATAGGTATTGTTGTTATTTCTATCAACCACAACAACACCATCAACAGAATTGGTATTACGATGTTTAAGATTAAATTGCCCACTTTGATCTGAACCTTCCATCTTAAAAGAAATAAGTTCAGCATATTGATGATTATTATCTGGTAGTATGACATCCCATAATTTATAATTTCGAGTTTTTAAAAAGAGATCAACGTCTTTATCAAAAAAAGCCTCATATTTAACCTGTAATAATGTATTTTTTATCTCTATTTCGCCATTACTATCTGTTTTTAATACGATATTATTATCCGTATTGGTTACCATCCCAACCGTTGATTGAGTTCTCATTTTTACAGGAATGTTGTTAATACCTGCATCTGTACCATTTTTAACTTTTAGATGAATAGTTCCCCCTTTTCCTTTTAAAAAGAGGTTTTGACCTAATTCACCTGTTGCCCCTCTAACAGTTACGTTTTTGGAAACGCTTTCCCCATTATTGGTTGCTATTTCAACGATATAATTTCCTAAAGTGTTAACTTCAAAGTTATACTGGCCATTATCGTTTGTCTGTTCATTTGATATTAAAATCCCTTGATCATCTTTTAATGTCACGGATAAGCCTTGTAACGGAAAGGTTACATTTTTTGCGGTATCATCGTAGTCTAAAAATACCCTTCCCGCTATTGGAATTGCATTAGCTACCGATACAATTGTTAACGACATAAAGGCGGAAAGCAACATCCATTTTAGACATTGTAATATCGCTTTGTAACTAAAAACATCAACCCAAGATCTTTTTTTAGCATTCATTTTCGCTGTTGCATTACACTTAATTCGCATTATCTTCTCTCCTGATATGCGTAAATTCTCTTCTTTTCGATTTTCAGCTTTTAGGTCTGATTTTATTTGCACGGGTAAACGTATTTGACCACTGTTAACTTTTTGCCAACTGTTCATTAGAAACTCCCCACTACATTGACAAACCAACCATGTGAACGGTAGTTCAAGCGTGTTAAGTTGTCGTTATAATCCGTGAAGTTGTAACCCACACCCATCTTGATGTTGTCGCCAACATTACGGTAGACACTGGTCACTAAACCGTCTTTGTGATCATCTGCCAGATCTGTACGTAGCGTTCGCCCCTCAACCTGATATTCCCAGTCACCCGTCTTATAATTAATCCTTAGTGCATATAAATCAGCGCCTGATGAATACCAATCGCTTTCACCTTTATAACGTAAATGACCCTGTCTTTGTGCCGCCTTAAACGCCGTTTCCCAGTTCGCATTCCATTCGTAAACACCTTCTAATGACCATACCCAGCTCTTTTGGTCATACAAACTCGACGTATAACGTTTACCACCTGATGATGTTGAGTTCACTATCAACTGGTCATCCGGGTCTAATCCATACACATAGGTCATTTTGCCAAAAAGGTTCAGATTATTGATTACTTGGGGTCGGTAGGCAAAACCGATCATTGACTCCGTGTAATTACTTACTACATCACTTGAATCATCTTGATTACCAAACGTTTTGGCAAAATCAAATTGTCCAAGCCAACTTAAGTTTTCATTAACCACCGTTTTTGCTCGGTTAGTGGTCACCCATTGTCTTATGCGTTCACTACCTTCATCTATCCGATATTCCAGACGATTGCGTATTTGAAATAAATCATTTTTATAACCATAACCAGCGGCATAAATATCCCGACGAGTTTCATCATTTCCGGTTAAACTGGTGTGATTGCGGTGACGGTTGCTCACACGGCCTATCGAGTAAGACCCCTCTATAAATTGGGCTTCCGTCGGTTTATAACT